>NZ_JAPZLD010000036.1:0-129042 GCF_030182635.1 Amycolatopsis ponsaeliensis | reverse complement strand
CAAGCTCGTCATACGACGGACGCCCATCCCCGGTCACACGATGATCATCGCACCACGACAACCACCACACGACCGGGGACCTGACTAGTTACCACTGTTTCTCACTCACGAGCCTGCAACGCGACCCAGAGTTCCGCGCGCACCCCGGGTGAGTCGAGGTCGCGGCCCAGCAGCTCTTCGGCCTTCTTGATCCGGTTCCGCAGCGTGTGCCGGTGGACGCCGAGGCGCGCGGCCGCGACGTCCCAATGACCGTGGTGCTCCAGCCAGCACCGCAGCGACGTCTCCAGGTCGCCGCGGCCCGTCTCGTCGTGGTCCCGCACCGGTGCCAGCATCCCGCGCGCAAACGCTTGCGCCACCGTGGGTTCGATCAAGGACAACAACCCGCGGCCCGTGTGTTCCGCCGCCGACACCAGGGCCTTGTCCTCCGCCAGTGCCGCCTGGGCGGCCAGCTCCGCCTGCTCCAAGCCGGCCGCGAAGTCCGTTGTGGACACCGGGCCGGCCAGCCCGCCGTGCAGGCCGCCGATCCGGGCCGCCGCCTCCGCCGCCGGGTCGGCCGGGCCGATCGCGACCACCGACGAGCCGCGTCGCGCCGCGAACACCGCCTCGCCCTCCAGCGCGTCGAGCAGCTTGCGCCGCGCGGCGGGCGCGCCGGCGAACACCACCACCGACCACGGTGCGCGCGGCGGCTCGCCGCCGGTCTCGGCCAGCACCCGCAGCGCCAGCTCGGCCTGGCCGCCCACCAGCAGCTCCAGCAACCCGGACCGCAACGCCTGCCGCGCCGCCGCCTGGGCGCGATCCTGCTCCAGCGCCAGGGAAAGCACCGAGACCGCGGTGTTCACGATGTGCCGCCCCGCCGAGTCGAGCGACGCACCGACCGCGAGCACCCGGCGCGCACCCGTGTCCAGGGTCTGCAGCACGACTTCCTGGCCGTCGAGCGCAACCACCCGCGTACCCGTGCGAAGGCGCTCCAGCTCTTCTCGCAGCGAAGCGCCGTACGCACGTGCGCTCGCCGGCGCCGCTTCGGTGACGGTGACGCGGTCGAAGAGCAGCACCCAGCCGTCCACCAACTTCGCCAGCTTCCGCAACACCCCGGCCGGCCCGCCCTTGCCGACCGCCGTGCGGGTCAGCTCCTGCTGGGCCTTGCCGATCCGGACCGTCGTGGCGTACTCGTCGGCCGCCACCGCCCGCGAAACCGCGCGGGTGATCGCGATGAACGGCGTCTCACGCGGCACCTCCAGCACCGGCAGCCCCACCTCGGCAGCCGTCGAGACGAGCGCGTGCGGGACGAAGTCGTGGCTCAGCCCGACGCCGAAGCCGAGCCCCGCCACCCCGGCCTCGACCAGCCGGCGCACGTAGGCCGGCGACGTCTCTTCGTCCAGGGCCAGCCCGGTCGTCAGCAGCAGCTCGCCGCCTTCGAGGAACGCCTGCGGGTCGGTCAGCTCCGTCGGGTGCACCCAGCCGATCGGGCGGTCGAGCGCCGGGTCGCCGGTCAGCACCCGCAGCCCGAGCGGGCGGTCGGCGGCCAGTCCGGCCAGCGTGAGTGCCATAACGGCCAATTCTACGCGCCTTCCTGTACGGAAAGGCGAGCTGACGGCCGCCGCGCGCGGACTCATCCTGAGGACGTCCCCCCACCCGCGTCCGCAGGAGCACGCCGTGACCGCAAGCACCACCGCCGAGCCGCACGCCCCGGCGCCCCGGCAGCGCAGGCTGCGCACCGAGATCCCCGGCCCCGTCTCGCGCGAGCTGCAGGAACGCCGCGCGAACGCCGTCGCCGCCGGGGTCAGCTCGGTGCTGCCCGTCTACGTCACCTCCGCCAGCGGCGGGCTGCTCACCGACGCCGACGGCAACGTCCTGATCGACTTCGGCTCCGGCATCGCGGTGACCAACGTCGGGCACTCCGCGCCCGCCGTCGTCGACCGGGTCCGCAAGCAGGCCTGCTGGTTCACCCACACCTGTTTCATGGTCACGCCGTACGAGGGGTACGTCGAGGTCTGCGAGGCGCTGGCCGAGCTGACGCCGGGCGACCACGCGAAGAAGTCGGTGCTGTTCAACTCCGGCGCCGAAGCCGTCGAGAACGCCGTGAAGATCGCGCGCGTCGCGACCGGGCGCCAGGCCGTCGTCGTGTTCGACCACGCCTACCACGGCCGCACCAACCTCACCATGGGCATGACCGCGAAGTCGGTGCCCTACAAGCACGGCTTCGGGCCGTTCGCGCCCGAGGTCTACCGCGTGCCGGGTTCGTACCCGTACCGCGACGGCCTGTCCGGGCCGGAGGCGGCGGCACTGGCCATCGACCGGATCGAAAAGCAGATCGGCGGCGACCAGGTGGCCGCAGTTGTTCTGGAGCCGATCCAGGGCGAGGGTGGCTTCATCGAGCCCGCGCGTGGCTTCCTGCCCGCGATTTCGACGTGGTGCCGCGAAAACGGCGTCGTGTTCGTCGCCGACGAGGTCCAGACGGGCTTCTGCCGCACCGGATCCTGGTTCGCGTCCACCGACGAAGACGTGGTGCCGGACCTGATCGCGACGGCCAAGGGCATCGCGGGCGGCCTGCCGCTGTCCGCCGTCACCGGCCGCGCCGAACTGCTGGACGCGGTGGGGCCGGGTGGCCTGGGCGGCACCTACGGCGGCAACCCGATCGCCTGTGCGGCCGCGCTCGGTTCGATCGAGACGATGAAGACCGAGAACCTGGCCGAGTCGGCGAAGCGCATCGAAGGCGTTGTCCTGCCGCGGTTGCGTGCGCTGGCCGACGAGACCGGCGTGATCGGCGACGTCCGCGGGCGCGGCGCGATGCTGGCCGCGGAGTTCGTGAAGCCCGGGACCACCGAACCGGACGCCGACCTGACCAAGCGCATCGCCGCGGCCTGCCACCAGGCCGGCGTCGTCGTGCTGACCTGCGGCACCTACGGCAACGTCGTCCGGCTGCTGCCGCCGCTTTCCTTGCCCAACGACCTGCTCGACGAGGGCCTCTCGGTCCTCGAACACGCTATCCGCACGGAGGCTCGCGCATGACGTTCCCCTTCTGGGTTGCCGGAAAGCCGGTGACCGGCGGCTCGACGGCCGTCGTCCGCCACTCCTTCGACGGTTCCGAGGCGGGGTCCCACTTCATACCGTCCACTTCGGACGTCGAGGCCGCGGTGCAGGCGGCGCACGACGTCGCCGACGAGTTCGCGACGCTGCCCGCGCACGTCCGCGCCGGGGCGTTGGACCACGTGTCCCGAGCGTTGGGTGAGCGGTCCGAAGAGATCGCCCAGCTGATCACGGCGGAGTCGGGCAAGCCGCTCAAGTGGGCGCGCGGCGAGGTCGGGCGCGCGGTGTCGACGTTCCGCTGGGCCGCCGAGGAGGCGCGGCGCTTCTCGGGCGAACTGCAGCGGCTCGACACCGACCCGGGCGGCACCGGGCGTCTCGCACTGGTCCGGCGGGTCCCTCGCGGGCCGGTGCTGGGCATCACGCCGTTCAACTTCCCGCTGAACCTGGTGGCGCACAAGGTGGCCCCGGCGATCGCGGTCGGCGCGCCGATCGTGCTCAAGCCCGCGCCGGCGACGCCGCTGACGGCGTTGCTGCTCGGCGAAATCCTGGCTTCGACGGATCTTCCGGCCGGCTCGTGGTCGATTCTGCCGGTGGACAACGAGACGTCGTCCCGCCTCGTCGAGGACCCGCGGCTGCCGGTGGTGTCGTTCACCGGCTCGGTGCCGGTCGGCTGGGCCATCCGCGACCGCGTGCCGCGCAAGCACGTCGCATTGGAGCTGGGCGGCAACGGCGCGGTGCTCGTCTGTCCCGATTGGACGGACCTGGACTTCGCGGCGCAGCGGATCGCGACGTTCGCGATGTACCAGGCGGGGCAGTCGTGCATTTCGGTGCAGCGGGTGTACGTCCACACCGACGTTTACGACGCTTTGGCCGAGAAGGTCCTATCGCAGGTCCAGGCGCTGCGCACGGGCGACCCGCGTGCCGACGGCGTCGATGTCGGCCCGCTGATCAACGTCGACGCGGCGGCTCGTGTCGAGTCGTGGGTGTCGGACGCGGTCTCGGCCGGCGCGCGATTGCTGACCGGCGGCGGCCGTTCGGGGGCTTCCGTCGAGCCGACGGTGCTGGCGGACGTCCCGGAGGACGCGTCGGTGATGGCCGAAGAGGTGTTCGGCCCGGTGGTTTCGCTGGTCCGGGTGGCTTCGGTGGCCGACGGCGTCGAGCGGATCAACGCGTCCCGCTTCGGCTTGCAGGCAGGGGTGTTCACGCGCGACCTCCCGACGGCGTTCGAGGTGTCGGCGGCGCTGAAGGTCGGCGGGGTGCTGGTGGGTGACGTGCCGAGCTTCCGCGCGGACCAGATGCCTTACGGCGGGGTGAAGGACTCCGGCGTGGGCCGCGAGGGCCCAGCGTCGGCGATGGCGGACTTCACCGAGGAGCGAGTCACGGTCCTGACCGGCCTGACGCTGTAAAAGCCATGAAGGGCACCTCATGGCTCTTATGTCCATGAGGGTGCCCTTCATGGCAAAGCCCGCGTCAGCGCGGCGTGGGCCTCGACGAGCGAAGGCCCGTACCACGTGAGGTGGCGGCCCGAGACCAGGACGTATCGCGCGTCCGGGAAGTGGTCCGGGCCGTCCTCCTCCGTGAACAAGTACGGCTCGTCCGGCAGCACCAGCAAATCCGCGTCCGCCGCGAAGTGCGCCCGCAGCTCCTCGATGTCCGGGCGCGGATACCGCTCCTCCGAAGCCGCGTAGACGTTCGTCACGCCCACGCGGCGCAGGACGTCGCCGCCGAACGTCTCGCGGCCCAGGACGATCCACGGCTTGCGCCACACCGGGACCACCGCGTGGAACCGCGCCGGCCGGACCTCGCGCCAGACCTCCTCGGCCTCGACCAGCCACTCCGGCTCCTCGAGGTCGTACGCCTGCGTGAGGATCCGCCGCAGCGAACCCAAAGCGGCCGGGACCGTGGCCGACGCCGCCATCACCCAGACCGGGATTCCGTTGGCGCGCAAACGTTCCACGTCCTCCGGCCGGTTCTCCTCCGAGTTGGCCAGCACCAGGTCCGGCGCCAGCTCCAGCACGTCGTCGATCTTCGGGTACTTCGACCCGCCCACGCGCGGGACGTCCAGGCCAGCCGGATGCGTGCAGTAGCCGGTCGCGCCGATGAGCCGGCCGGGCGCGCTCACCTCGACCGCTTCGGTCAACGACGGCACCAACGAAACAACGCGCGAAGCCGGGCCGCTCAGCGGCACCGGCTCCCCGAGATCGTCGACGAGGTTCATGCGCGCTCGAACGACACCTTCCGCTTCTCGACGTCGACCGCGGTCAGCCGGACGCCGATCCGCTCCCCCGCGGTCAGCTTCTCCCCTGCGCACTTCGCCATCACCGTCGGATCCTCGACCAGGATCTCCGCCTTGTTCTCGTCCGCGCGCAGCACCACCGCGCTGAACTCGCCGCCGATGTGCTCGGCCAGCACCCACGCTTCGACCTGGTCGATGCACGCCCGCTCGACCTTCGCGGCGAGCGTGTCCGACGCCGTCATGCGCTCCGGGACGTCCGCGAGCGCCGCGCGCACCCACTCCGGCACCTCGCGCCCGGCCGAAACCGCCAGGCAGATCTCCGTCGCGAACCGGTCGACCAGCCGCCGGATCGGCGCCGTGACGTGCGCGTACGCGCCGCCGATGCCCGCGTGCGTCGTCAACGCCGGCAGCTCGCCGTCGAACGCCGTGTAGCCCGCGCCGCGCAGCAGGCGCGTCGTGTCGGCGTAGAGCGCCATCGACGCCGGCTGCCCGGGGTCCAACCGGGACAGGAACTCCGAAACCGTCGTCTCCCGCGCCCAGGTGATGCCCAGCGCTTCGGCCGAGCGACGCAGCCAGTCGACGGCCTCGGGCTCCGGGTCGGGCAGCGTGCGCAGGACGCCGACCCGCGCGTCGATCATGATCCGGGCCGCGGCCATGCCGGTGAGCAGCGAGATCTCGGCGTTCCACGCGTCGACGGCGGTGCGCGGCCGGCGGGCGAGCACCCAGCCGCCGTCCGGGTCGCCGCTGATCTCCTGCTCGGGCAGCTGCAGCTCGACGGCGCCGCGGCGGACGGCCAGCTCGCGCCGTCGCCGGCCGAGCTCGGGCAGCGCGGCCACCGACGGGTGCGGGTTCCCGGCGTCGAGCGCGGCCTGCACCGTCTCGTAGTCGAACTGCTCGGTGGACCGGACCAGCGCGCGGCGCACCCGCGTCGTGGTCGGCCCACCCGCCTCGTCGGTCTCGATGGTCCAGAGCACCGCGGGCCGGATCTCGCCGGGCAGCAGGCTCGCCGCGCCTTCGGACAGGACCGGCGGGTGCAGCGGGACGTTCCCGTCGGGCAGGTAGAGCGTCTGCCCGCGGGAGCGCGACTCCCGGTCGAGCGCTCCGCCGGGCGGGACGAACGCGGCCAGGTCGGCGATCGCGTAGTGCACGCGGAAGCCGTGTGCGGTCCGCTCGACGACCATCGCCTGGTCGAGGTCCTTGGAGCCGGGCGGGTCGATGGTGACGAACGGCAGGTCCGTCGCGTCCTCGCGCGGGCCGGCGCTCGCCAGGGGGTCGAGCACCGCGGCTTCCGCTTCGGCCAGCACCTCGGGGCCGAACGACTCCGGCAGCGAAAACTCGGCACGCAGGGGGCCGAAGTCCCCGCCCGCCGAGTGTGTCCTGATCACGAGGGGAGGCACCCCCCAACCCTAACCCTCGAAGGGCGTTGTGATCGCCCGATCGGGCATGGGCCGGTCGGGTGTACGTTGACCTCCGCAATAATGAAAACCGTCTTCATTTCCAGAAAGGGTCCCGACCGTGAAGATCGCGTTCGTCGGCAAGGGCGGCAGCGGGAAGACCACGCTGTCGTCGCTGTTCGTGGCGTACCTCGCCGACGCCGGCCTGCCGGTGCTGGCCATCGACGCCGACATCAACCAGCACCTCGCGGTGGCGCTCGGCGCGCCCGAGGAGGAAGCGCTCGCCTGGCCGACGCTCGGCGACAACATGGCCCTGATCAAGGACTACCTGCGCGGCGACAACCCGCGGATCCCGGACGCCGCGTCGATGATCAAGACGACGCCGCCCGGACGCGGGTCGCGGCTGGTCCGGCCGTTCGAGGACAACCCGGTTTTCGACGCGTGCTTCCGGCAGCTGGGCGGCGTGCGGCTCGGCGTCACCGGGCAGTTCGACGAAGACGACCTCGGCGTCAAGTGCTACCACTCGAAGGTCGGTGCGGCGGAGCTGCTGCTGAACCACATGGTCGACGTCGAGGGCGAGTACGTCGTCATGGACATGACCGCGGGTGCGGACGCGTTCGCGTCGGGGCTGTTCACGCGGTTCGACGTGACGTTCCTGGTGTGCGAGCCGACGGTCCGCAGCGTGGGCGTGTACCGGCAGTACGCGGACTACGCGCGCGACTTCGGCGTGCGGCTCGTGGTGGTGGGCAACAAGGTCACCGACGCCGAGGACGTCGAGTTCCTGCAGGAGCAGGTCGGCGGCGCGCTGCTGGGGTGGATGTCGGCTTCACGCCACGTACGGGCGGCGGAGCGCGGCACGGCCCGGCCGATCACCGAGCTCGAGCCGCGCAACCTCTCGACGCTGCGCGCGATGCACGCGGCGGTGGACGCGGAGCAGCGCGACTGGGCGCGCTACCAGCGTCAAGCCGTCGAGTTCCACCTGCGCAACGCGGCGGCGTGGGCGGGCGACAGCCTCGTTTCGCAGGTGGACCCGGAGTTCGTGCTGGGGCCGGGGCTGTCGGTCTAGTCGTCGTTCCAGGCGGCGTCGGAGGCATCGGCCTGCTTGGTGCGTTCCTTGGCGATGTCGAGCGCCCGGCGGGCGGTGGCCTCGTCCGGGTACGGGCCGAGCAGGTCGATGCCGCGGCCGCGTTCGAGGTGCTCGACCTGGTTGGTGCGGGTGTTGTAGTACCACCCCTGGTCCGGGTTCGGGTCGTTGGACATGGTCCTAGGTTCGCACCAGCGAGCCGGGTTGTCAGCGCTTGTACCGATAGGGGATCTCGGTCGGCGTACCGGTGGGGCCGAAGTCCTGGTTGTCTTCGGGTTCGGCGGGCTGGTCGCTGAACTCGTCGAACCAGCCGCGAGGGGTGCCCCGGGGCGGGGTCGGGGGTTCTTGACGCGAGGGTTGCGGGAGGGCGGTGTCCCGGCCGGGGAAGACGGGGGGCGTCGAGTTCCCCGGGGTCGGCGGGACCGGGGGCGTGGTGCCGGGGCCGGGGAAGACGGGGCGGGCTGGGGCCGCGTGGCGGGCCGGGAAGGGTTGGGGGGTCGACTCCGGGCCGGGGAAGACGGGCTTGGAGCGGGCCGGTGGGGAGGGGGTTTGGGCCCAGGGCGGGTTGGCGGGTGGGGGTTGCGGCGGGGTGGCCGCGGGCGTTTGGTGCTGGGCCGGCTGCGCTGCGGGCGTTTGGTGCTGAGTCGGCTGCTGCGCTGCGGGCGTTTGGTGCCGGGTCGGCTCCGCGGCGGGCGGCTGTTGCCGGGTCGGCTGCTGATGCGCTGCGGGCGGCTGGGCCGGCTGCGGTTGCGCTGCGGGCGATTGTTGCGGGGTCGATGACCACGGCTGCTGCGCGGCAGGCGGGTGCTGCGGGGGCGGCGCCTCCGAACCAGAAGGTTGCTGCTCGCCCAGTGGCTGCGGAGCGGCAGTGGGCTGCTGCGGGGCCAGTGCCTGCGAACCGGCGGGTTGCTGCTGACCCAGCGGCAGCGGAGCAGCAGCGGGCTGCTGCGGGGCCGGCGATTGCGAGCCGGAGGGCGGTTGCTGGTGAACCGGCGCCTGCTGCTGCGCGACGGGCGACTGCTGCGGGCCCGGTGCCTGCGAACTGGCAGGCGGCTGCACGACGGGCGATTGCGGCGGATCCAACACCGGTGAACCGGCAGGTGACTGCGCGGCAGGTGATGGCTGCTGAGCGGGCGCCTGCTGCACATCAGGCAGCGGCTGCGGGGCCTGCGAACCGGCAGGTTGCTGCTCGCCCAGTGGCTGCGGAGCGGCAGTGGGCTGCTGCCGTGTCGGCGGCTGTGGGGCGGACGGCAGTTGCTGTTGGCCCGGCGACTCCGACTGCCCAGCAGACAGGGGCTGGCCGGGCGCCTGGGTACCGGCAGCCGGGTCTTGCTGAACAGCGGCCGGCTGCTGCTGCGCCGGCAATCCCGCTGGCTGCGGCTCCGCCGCAGTCAGCGGGTGCGGCAAGGCCTGCGGCTGTGGCTGGACCGGCGGCGTGGCAGGCGACTGCGCGACGGTAGGCGGCGCAACAGGCTGATCGTCGGCGGCCGGCGGCTGCGGCACAGAGGACGGTTCCGTCTGCCCAGCGGCGGGCACCTGCTGCTCTGAAGTCGACTGCTGCACCTGCGATCCGGCCGGCGCGGCCGACTGCAGCGGCGGCGAGACCGCTGGGGGCTGCTGGACGCCAGCAGAGTGGGGTTCCACCGGCTGCTCAGGCGCTTGCGCAGCGGGCACCGCCGCAGCCTCGGACTCCGCGATATCCCTCGGCTCAAGCTCCGACGACGGCGCACCTGCTTCCGGCTGAGCTACATCCCGCCCCGCCGGCTCAGCCGATGAAGGCGCAGCAGTTCCAGGCTGGACCGCATCCCGTGGTTCGTGTTCGGCCTGCGCGGGTTCAGTCGCTTCGGCCTGGGCCACATCCGGCGGCGTGGGCTCAGTCGATGCAGGCGCGGCCGCATCGGGCCGAGCCGCATCCCGCGGCTCGTGTTCGGCCGACGCGGATTCAGTCGCATCGGTCTGGGCCACATCCAGCGGTGGAGGCTCAGCCGATGCAGGCCCGGCCGCATCAGGCCGAACCGCATCCCGCGGCTCGTGCTCGACCGGCGCGGATTCAGCCGATCCAGACTGGACCGCACCCCGCGGCTCGACCTCAGCCAGCGCCGATTCAGCCGCTTCAGGCTGAACCGCATCCCGCGGCCCGTCTTCGACCGGCGCGGGTGCTGCGGCCTTCGGCTGGACCGCTTCCCAAGGCTTCGGTTCCACCGCCGCAGCAGGCTGGGCGGCATCGTCCGGCACCGGCGCCTCGGCTCCATCCCGCGGCTCCGGCTCCTCCAGCACCGCGGCCTCGTCCGGCTCGACCCGTTCCGCTGAAGACGCCGGCTCCGGCTGTAGCGCAGACTCGATCGGAGCCGATTCCGACGGCTCCGCCTCAAGTGCCGGTTCGTGGGTGAACCTCTCCGGCGCGGGTTCAACGGGCAACGGCTCCGACGCCGCAGCCGGATGCAACTCCTCTGACCGAGCCACCTCGGGCTCGGGTTCAGCCCGCCGGGCAACCGACGGCTCAGGCCGCTGCCAACCGGCCTCCACAGCCGCGTGCGCGCCCCGAACCTCCGACGGACGGGCCTCAACCTCCGAAGCCCCGGCAGAAGTCCCGGAAGCAGCCTCCGGAGCCGCATGCCGAGCCGCCTTCACTGGACCCGGCAAGTCCGGCTCCGACCACTCGCGGTCCTCCCCCTGCGGACGTCCCCGGCTCCACGTCGGACTCACCCCCGGCGCAGACCTCCCAGGCTGGGCCGGCGGCGGCTGAGGCACCGTCCGCCACACGGGAGCCGGCCCGATGTTCATCGGTGCCGGCGCCTGACCCGGCGGCCGAACCCCCGGCGGCGGCGCCGACGGACGAGCTGCCGGGCGCGGGATCGGGTCCAGCGAAGACACCAAGACCGACGTGTTCTCCGGGTCGTCGACCTTCCGCCCACTCCGCTCGCGGTAGACCATCTCGCCGTCCGCGTCCATCTCCACCAGGTAGCCCGCCTCCGCGAGCTGCTCCTCGTCGAGGTCAGCCAGCCTCTCGTAGCGCGAAGGCACGACGCGGTAGATCGGCCACGCCAGCGCCGCGTGCTCGGCGTGGAACTGGGCCAGCAACGCCGCCATCTGCTGCTGCCACGGCAGCGACATCCCCTCGGCCAGCGACCGGGGCAGCACCACGTACCCCGCGTCGACACCCGGGTAGCCCTGGCTCAGCTGGTCGGACAGCGGCGTGCTGGACGCGGGGCGAGCCGACTGCCGGGGCGGCTGGGGCGCGCCGAACAGCGACGCCGGGTCCTGGGGCTCGCCCGCTCCGGGCTTGCCTCGCTTGCCGAATTTGCGTCCCACGTGCTCATCCTCTGCCAGTACGCGGCCACCTGCTCGTGGAAAGCGCCGCGACGTCGGGTGAATCGGCCGATTCGTGTCAAGGCCCTCGAGACCCATGCTAAACGCCGGGGCGGACCGCCTGCGGCACCACTTCGGCCTCGTCGAACGAGAACGGCCGCGTGTGCACCGGGACGCCGGTCTGCTGCGCCTCGACGACCTTGCCGTCACCCAGGTACATCATCACGTGGTGGATCGTGTCCGGGTTCGACGGGTCGTTGGCGAGGAACAGCAGGTCACCGGGCTGCGCGTCGCGCACCGGCAGCAGCGCGCCCGCGTGGTACTGGTCGCGTGAAACCCGCGGCAGGATGATCCCCGCCGACTCGTACGCACGCAGCATCAGACCGGAACAATCGTATGAATTCGGGCCCGTGGCGCCCCACACGTACGGCTTGCCCTGCTCGCCCAGCGCGAAGCTGATCGCCTTCCCGGCGGCCTGGCTCGGCGGCAGCAGCTGCCCCATGCCGGTGCCGCAGGCGACGACGTCGACGACCTGGCCGACGTTCTCCACCAGCGTCGCCGCCATCGGCTCCCACTTGTGGTAGCGGTCCGGGAAGCCCGAGCGCTCGACGGCCTGCGCGGCCTCGCCCGGGCGCCGGTTTTCCCAGTCCGGGACCGCGAGCAGCACGTCGTAGAACTTGTTGACCTCGTACGTCGGGTCGGTGACCTGCGAGACCGTGCCCCAGCCCATCGACGGGCGCATCTGGAAGATGCCGAGGGAGTCGCGGTCACCGTAGGTGAGGTTGTGCAGCCCGGACTCGGTCATCCCGGCCTGGATCGCGACCTGCCACGCGCGCGGCGCCAGCGACCGCTGCTTGCCGATCGTGACGATCAGCGCGACGGTCCCCTTCTGCTCGTCGTCCAGCTTCGACGCGTCGACCGTGCCGCGGTCGCCCGCGCCCGGCTGGGTCGGCCCGACCGAGGCGTCGCAGCTCATCAGCGACACGCCCCGGGCCTGCGCCTGCTGGTTGTCGATGACGACCTTGGCGGCGACGGCGGTGACGACCAGGGCACCGATCGCGACGAACACGACCAGCCCCAGCCACAACCCCAGCCGCCGCACGGTCAGCTCGCCTGGTCGTAGTCGGCGACGCGCCAGCCCGCGTTGGTGTTGACGACCGTGATGGCCAGCTTGGGCCCGTCGGTCGGGATCGTCAGCTGCACCGAGCTGGTGTACGACGTGCCGACGACCGGCTCACCGGTGACCTTCGTCGCCGGGACGTTCGCCGGGTCGACCGACGCCATCACCGGCAGGTACTCCTCGGTGGTGAAGGGTTTCAGCTTGGCCAGCCACTGTTCGGAGGTGATCCCGGCCGGGTGGTCGACCCAGGCCGCGGCCCACTCCTTGGCGACGCGGACGGCGTCCCCGTTCGGCGCCGCCGTCGTCGGGGTGGCCAGCGGCGCGGACAGCCGCGTCGGCAGGTTCGACGTCGGGACCGGCGCCGCGACACCCGGCGGGGTCGCGGTGACGGACGTGGTCGTGCCGGTGGTGGGCGACGCCTTGGCCTGCGGCTTGCCGACCACCTTCGGCAGCACGATGCCGAGCGCGGTGACGAGGATCGCCAGGAAGACCAGCGTCCCCATCAGGTGGCGGGGCGAGCGCAGCGGCCAGCCCCACAGGCGGCGGTAGACCGCGGCGCGGCCGCGGTTGGTGCGGATCGGCATCGGTCACCGCCCCATGACTTGGTCGGTGTCACGCGGTTCTTCGCGCACTTCGATGCCCCGCGACGGCCGGTACAGCACGAAGACCGGTTTGCCGGCGACGACTTCGGGGTCGACGCGACGCGGCTGCGCCCGCACGCCCGGCGTCCGGGGCGCGTCCTGCGGCGTGTAGTCGCTGAAGCCGGACTCGGGCGTGCGCAGGTCGGACGGCACGACGACGGGCTCGGGCTCGTCGGTCCAGCGGCGGTCGGCGACCGGGGAGGTGTCGACGCGCCGGCTTTCCTCACGCCGGAGCGTCGGACGGCCACCCGCGCCGACGACGACGTAGTCGCCGGGGTCACCGCCGGCCGGGTTGTACTGGCCGTACACCGGGGAGCCGGGACGTCCGCCCGCGGGCAGCGCGCCCGCCGAACCCCCGTTGATGGCCCCCGGCCAGGCGCCGGACCACGCGGCGGCCGGGCGGCCCGCGCCCGAGGTGTTGTCGAGCCGCTGGGCGTTGGCGAAGATCGTGGCCTCCGGCCGGAACCGGCCACCACCGTGGGTCGCACCGAGCGGGCCGCGCTGCTCGCCGTCGACGACGTCGTCGGTGTCGCGCACGTTCTGCCAGAACTCGTCCTGCGGCGTCGGGCCGGTGCGGTTGCGCTTGAAGCGCGAGAAGATCCCGCCCCCGGGCGACGGCACGGCGGCGCCGACCATGCTGACCGACATCTCGACCATCTGCCACAGCCGCCGGACCGGGCGCCCGACCATGAACAGCAGCACGGTGATGAGCCCGGCGAGGACCATCTGCGTGAGCATGTTCAGCGAGTTCCCGGCGTCGAAGATGGCCTGCAGCAGCAGCGCGTGCACGCCTGCGAGCACCGAGAGCACGACGAGGTTGAAGGCCACCCCGCCGGCGACCTTGAGCACGCGGCGCAGGATCTCCGGGTGCAGCAGGGCGACGAGCCCGATCAGCGGCGCGGTGAGCGCGAAGAGGCGGATCAGGACCTGGGCGAGGAGGACGCTCGCCTTGGCCAGGAGCTGGAAGAGCGAGTAGACGAGGGCCTGGCCGAGGGAGAGGAAGCCGGCGCCGGTGCGGCCGCCGGCCTCGCCGGTGAAGTAGCCGGTCGCGGGGCCGAGCTTGGTGGAGATGTCCTTGTAGGCGTTCTTCTTGCCGTCGATGACGCCTTGGTTGCCGTCGTCGCCGTTCACCAGCTGGTTGCGGGTGAACGCCTGGGCGTCGAGCAGTGGCTTGCCGTACTGCTCGGCCTGCGGTGCCGTGGGCGTGCCGAACTCCCCGCGCAGCCAGTTGTTGTAGACGATCTGCGTGTGGAGCTGGGTGGGCAGGATGTCGCGGACGATCCGGTCGCCGCTCTCGTCGACGAAGCCCGCCTGGATGTTCGTGGTGGTCTGGACGATCGCTTTGTCGATCGGATCGAAGTACCGCAGCATCGCGAGCGACGACGCGGCCAGCCAGATCCCGGCCAGCGCGTAGAGCGCCCGTTTGCTGACCGCGGCCAGGTCACCTCGCCAGATGTTGCGGAACATCATGATCGACAGGATCAGCGCGACCAGCCCGAACAACTGGGCGTAGATGTTGTTGTAGACCTTCTCGGCACCCGACTTCACCGCGGCGTAGATCGGATTCAGCAGACCACCCTCGAGCACCGTGTAGTGCAGCGAGTTGGTGGCGCCGACGATGTTCTTGCCCAGGTTGAACAGCTGGTTGCCACCCCAGCTGTCCAAAGTGGACCCCGCCGGGGTGAGGTTGATCCCCGAGCAGTCGGTCTCGAAGGTGTTCCAGACCATGCCCGCGTAGCCGTAGTCGATGTAGGCGCTGTTCGGTTCGCCGTGGCCCTCCGGCGGATCGATCGCGCCGACCATGCCCGCGCCCGGACGCTCCGGGTTCGGCGCCTCACCGCAGGCCGCCGCGCTCGCCGCGGGAGCAGTGGCGATGGCCTGCAGGCCGAGCACCAGCATGACGGCGAACATCGTCGCCTTGCGGCTCGGGACGCGGCGTGCCTTCGGGCCTTCCTTGATGCGGCGCTTCAGCGCGTGCCATGCGGCGGCCAGCGTCAGCAGCACCGCCAACGTCAGCAGGGTGTTCATGCGGCACCCTCCGCGGTCGCCCGCGTGGATGCGGCCGTCCGCGGGGGACGGCAGGCCCGCCCCTCGCAGCCGGGGGCGGTGCGGCTGCTTCGGGTCCGGGCGGCGCTCATGCGGCGTCCCGGCCGGTGCCGCCCTTTCCGCCCGTGCGGGCGTGCTGCTGCCCGCCGTTCCCGTTGCCGTTCGGGGAGACGCCGCCCTCCACTTCGCCCGTTTCGGACGCCAAGGGGTCCGGGGCCCCGAGGAGGTTCTCGTCGGCCAACCCGACCTCCAGCTCCGCCGCCAGCTCGAAGTCCTGCTCCAGCTCGATGTCGTCCTCCGGTGGGGACGCCACGAACGGCTTCTTCTCCTCCGCCGAGTTGGGCGGGAGCGCCAGCTCGTTGCCCGGCCGACGCGAAGGCGCCGCGTCCTTCGAGCCCGGTGTCGTGTCCATGACCGCCCGCAGGTGGTCCAGGTGCGGGCCCGAGAAGTCGACGCGGATGCGCTCGACCCCGCCCGCACCGTCGCCGAAGATGAACTGGCGGGGCTCCACGTCGCGCTCCAGGCCGCGCTGGGCGGCTCCCGGACGACGTCCCAGAGCCGCCACCACCTGCTCGTAACCGACGCCCACCGGCACCTTCAACAGCCGCAGCGCGTCGGCCTGGGCGTCGTCGTCGTCGAGGCGGCCCACGAACACCGAGTCGAGCAGGGTCACGAAACCCTGGATCTTCAGGAAGTCCGCCGGGATCTGGGAGGACAGCAGCACGCGGACGTTCCACTTGCGCGAGTCACGCGCGAAGCGGTTCATCAGCACGCGCCCCGTCGGGACCTCGGACAGGAAGAACGCCTCGTCGATCCAGACGCCCTTGCGCATCTCCTTCGGCTTCTCGTACACCGACCGCTGGGTCAGCCACGCCGCCAGGTTCAGCATCTCGACGCCAAGGGACTCCGCGTCCGTCCAGTACTCGCGGGGGACGCCGTCCTTCGGCAGGGTCAGGCCCGCCATCGTCAGCACCGTCAGGCGGTCGTCGCGGGTCTCCGAATACGGGTCCGCGTCCGACTCCGGGATGAGCAGCGCCATCCGCTCGCGCATCTCGTCGAGGAAGTCCGCGACGACGCCCGCGTGCTCGTGGTGCTCGCTCGAGTCCCGCCGGAGCGCGTCGATCACCTGGCCCGGGTCCGCGTCGAACCGGCCGCCGACCGTGCGGACCGCGCGCAGCAGCACGATCCGGGTCTGCGCCATCCGCGAGACCTCGTACGGCAGGACACCCGTGAGGACGTCCAGCACCAGACGGCGCCGGGTCGCGCCCGCCAAGGCCTTCTCGCGGCGCCAGGACCGCTCCGGGTCGTCCTCGTCCATGAAGTGCTCGATCAGCGGCTCGGCGACCACCCGGTACGGGTTCAGGATCCCGGGCTGGGCGTTGAGCAGGTTGATCGGGCGCGCGTACGGGCGCAGCTCCGGCAGGTCGCACAGCCGCGACAACGGGCCGGACGGGTCGAGGATCGTCCAGTTCGCCCCCGCGCGCAGCGTCTTGTAGACGATGCCGCCGCCGAGGAACGACTTGCCGCCACCCAGGCCGGCGACCATCGCCGTCAGGCCCGAGCCGTCGCGGATCTCCTGGGCCATCCACGGGTCCCAGGCCACCGGGCGCCGGGTCGCGGTGCACGTCTCGCCGAGCAGGATGCCGCGGCGGTCGCCGACCTCCGCGGTCGCCGTCGGGACCGCCGAGGACGCCCAGACCACCGAGCCGCGGCGCATGTACGCCGCCGAGGCCAGCGGCTCGCCCGGGATGAACTCCCGGGCCATCGCGTACTGGGCCTCGGGGTGCTCGATGGCGATCTTCGGCTTGTAGAGGTCGAGCAGCTGCTGGGCCAGGCGCAGCGCGTCGCGCTCGGTCGGGCCCGAGACCGCCAGCCGCCACCACGAGCGCACGCGGGTGGCGAGCGCGGTGAAGCCCGACGTCATCTCGTCGTCGATCTCCAACACGCGCCCTGCCTGCCGGTTGAGCGACTGCGGCGGCTCCAGCTCGTGCTCGTCGGTGTAGTGCTTGACCTGCGAGCGCACCTTGTTCATCTGCCGCTGCAGCTCGCCCGCGACTTCCTCGGGGCGCCGGACGTAGATCCGCGCGGACACCTCGACGGCGGCGGGCAACCGGTCGGCGTGCTGGATCCACGGGTCGTCGACCTCGGGGATCTGCAGGCCGTGCATCTGCCCCACCGTCAGGATCGCCAGGTGGCGCGAGACGCCGGCGTTGGAGCCGGTGCGGCCGCGGACGGTCACGGTCGGCGCGTACGGGTCGGCGTAGTAGTCGGCGGCGTCGGTGAAGCTGGCCAGGTCCTCGGGCTCCCAGGCCGCGCCCGGCACGGCGGGCATGTTCCGCGGCGCGGGCAGACCCAGCGAGCACGAGCGGTGCATCAGCCAGGACATCTCCTCGGCGTGCACCGGGCGGCCTTCCAAGCCCGCGCTGCCGATGACCTGGTCGAGGTGCTCGACCTCGGAGTCCAGCGCGGTCAGCTCGGCGTCGACAGCCTCGGGCAGGATCTTGCGCAGCACCGGCGCGGCGCGTTCGACCGCGCGGTCGACCATCCGCCGGGTCTGCACCTGGACGCCCAGGTAGACCTCTTTTTCGGCCATCGAGCGGCCCATGAGCTGCTGCTGCTCGCCGATCAGGTAGTCGTCGAACGACAGCGCGCCCGGGACGTCGCCGGGACGGCCGTGGGCGTTGTAGACGTGCGCCTCGGCCCACATCCGGATCGGGTACGGCCGGTTCGTCACGCGCAGGTGCAGCCAGCGGCCCTGCAGCTCGCTGTACTGGCCGGCGATGGCCGCGACGAGGTCGCGCCGCTGCGAGTCCGAGCGGAACGACCAGCGCTGCGGCGCCAGCCGGTACCAGGCGTAGACCTCGACGCCGGTGCGGACCAGGTGCCCGTCGATGCTTCTGACCGCGATCGACGGGGTGTACGCGGGGATCGCCTGCTCGCCGGTCAGGCGACGGCCGTTGCCACCGCCCGAGCCGTTCCGCGCCGCGCGGACCTGCTCGGGCGGTTGCCACGCGCCCGAGTGTGCGTCCCGACCCTGCTTTCCTCGGCTACCGCCGCGACCGAACAACGACTACCTCCCGGCCCGAGCCGCGTTGCCGCGGCTCCGGCGCGCTCGTGGGGTTCCTCTGACAGACACCGCGGCGCGTAGCGCTTCCGTTGAGGCGGTGGTGGGGGCATGGGTGGCCACAGCACCCGGCGGCCCGCCGTGGTGCTGGTACTGCCGCTTCCGGCGATGCTTCGGCAGCGGGCGCTCGGCCCGTACCCGGACGCGGCTGGCGCTGACGGCGCCGCCGGTGCCCGTGGTCACCTCGCGGGGGGTGTTGAGCTCGCGCCCGGCCATCGAGACCACGGTGCCCAGCGGGCGCTCGTGGCTGATCTTGGCCGTGAGCAGCCGGGTGATCACGATGGTGGCGATGAACGCCCACGCCGTCGAGAAGAACCCGAAACTCCACCCCGCCCAGCGTTCGACGCCCAGGACGACGAAGAACGCCGGGATGCCGATGAGCCACGCGACGTAGCGGGCTCTCCAGGGAAAAGTCGCTTTCGGCGGGCCGAGCCACACGGCGTCGACCCGGTAAACCTCGTCATCGGTCCTGATGCGCACGCGGGCCCGCCTCTCAGCCGGTGAACAGGCCGGCGATCCACTGGCCCACGTTCACGCCCGCGCCGCTGACCGCGAGACCGATGATGGCGAGCGCGATGACCACGCCGGCGAGCCGCCGCATGACGCCGGCGTTGTCGCCCTTGCCGCCGCCCAGCCACAGAAGCAGGAGGGCAACGGCCAGCAGCACCAGGGGGATGACGTTGTCGAGCAGCCACTGGCGCACGTTTCCCGTGCCCAGCTCGCCGGCGGCCAGCGTGTCGAGGGTGGTCAAGGTCATCATCGTGATACTCCCGGTGCGCGGTGGGGGCCGCGCGGTTCTGGCTCAGGCGGTGCTTCGAACAACATCATGACGGCTACGAGGGGTAGTGGTCAAAGCGCGCTGCGTAGATGACGGCTGGCTTGTCAACCGGTGTGGCGCGCACCGCACACGAAAACTCCACGCCCACCATCATCGCGGCAAGGGCCCTCCGGTTAAAGCCCGGGCACCCATACTTCTCAGTGTGCTGACGAACTCACCCCATTGCCCGGGATTTGCTCACTGTGGGTACTTGCACCGTGGCCGTTGTGCGGCCTGGGACAGTGTGACATGACCCGAACGGCCCCGTCTCGCGAGTCCGCTCTGTAACGGTGCTCCGGCCGGTCGGCACACATGTCGATCTTGACGGCTCGCGCGGTCCGTCACACGGCGCTCAGAACCTCACACGATTTTCACTACATAGCGTGATCTTGGTCCTCAAGCGCGGCTCTGGGCGAAAACGCCCTTCGGGAACGCACCGGCGGCAACCACCCGGCGGGTGAGGTCCCGGCCGAGCTCTTCCAGCCGGGTCAGCTTCGCCGGCCCGAGGTGGCTCCACGGCGCCTGCGCGGCGGCTTCGGTCGCCGTCTCGACGCGGTCACGCACTGCGACGCCTTCGCCGGTGAGCGCGCCTTCGCCGTCGAGGATCCCGCGGTCGCGCAGGCCCTGTTCGGCGGCAGTCCACTGCTCTTCACTCCAGCCGCGGGTCAGCTTGGCCGCGTCGACGGTGAACCCGTGGCCGGTGGCCACGTGAGTGACGAGAGCCTCGACGCCGCTCAGGCCGTTGAGGACGAGGGCGGCGATGTGGCCGTCGCCGCGGTGCTCGCGCAGCAGCGTGATGGCGTGCCAGAGCGCGAGGTGCGGCGGTTCGGGCCAGTCCAGCCCGGCGTGCGCGGCGTAGAGGGGACGGCCTTCGGCGGTGCACCCGGTGGTCGCTTCGCGGGCGAGCTCGGCGGCCTCGACGACCTGGTCGCTCTTGAGCTCGCCTTCGCCGAGGAGCCGGGTCAGGGCCTTGTCGACGCCTGCGAGCCGGGCTTCGAGGACCTGCTCCGGCGTCGCGAGGGTCCAGGCGCGCGGGATCACGCGGGCGACGACCTCGGGGTTGAAGTTGTAGAAGGTGGCGGCGACGACCTCGGGCCCGACCGCGCCCATCGCGGCCGAGCGGCCGGCGAAGTAGGGCATCCGCCCCGGTCGCAGCCCGATGCCGGTGAGCGCTTCGTCCACTTCGGGCGCGAAGTACGCCAGAGCGTGAAGGGAATCGAAGGCCGACTTGAACCGCTTCTCGTCACCCGCCATAGCGGCACCCTACTACCGAGTAACCACCGGCGGAACCGCCCGCGGCGCGTGATCAGGCCCGTGACTCGCGTGATCGGAGCCGTGATCCGCGTGATCGGAGCCGGAACTCGCGAGTCACGGCTTCAATCACGCGAGTTCCGGCTCCGATCACGCGAGTCCCGTGGCCGATCACGCGGCCGGTTCGGGTACGTGAGGCGGACGAGCCGGCATGTAAGCCGGATCCTGTTCCCGGGTCGCCTTGCGGCTCGCCGGGCGGCGGCCATCCATCTCGGCCTGCCGTCACCGGCAGGCTCCAGCGGCCTACCCGCAGGCTCGGACGGGCCGTCCTCGAACGCCTGCGCAGGAGCTCGCGCTCCCTCTTGGCCTTGCTCCGGGTGGGGTTTACCCAGCCGTCCCGGTCACCCGGGACGCTGGTGGTCTCTTACACCACCGTTTCACCCTTACCCCGGCCCTCATGAAGCACGCGGGCCGCGGCGGTCTGTTTTCTGTGGCACTTTCCCGCGGGTCACCCCGGGTTGCCGTTAGCAACCACCCTGCCCTGTGGAGTCCGGACTTTCCTCGGACCGGGTCGCCCCGGCCCGCGACCGCCCTGCCAGCTCGTCCGCGGAGCAGATCGTAGCCCAGCACCCGGCGGCCGCCCGGCGGCGGGCTCGGACGTCTTGAATGAGTCATTCAGGTCTTCGGAGGTCCTGAATGACTCATTCAAGACACCGCGGAGGGCGCTCGGCGGCGGCTTCAGTACCCGGCCACCGCCCGGCTGTGGTGGCGGGGGCGCTCGGGTTCCGGCGGCCGCTGCGGCGGCACGATCGACGGCGCCGGGCGCTGGCGGGCCAGCTCGGCCGTCCAGTGCAGCACCGCGGCCGGGCTGTCGAGGCCGATCAGCCCGACGAGCCTGCCGTCGCGCACGGACCCCGTGATCGGCCGGGTCCCGGCCACCGGCGACTCCAGCAGGACCGTGTCCGTCCCGAGCATGGGCCGGCCGGCCACCTGGATCCGGACGCCGTGCTGCTCGGACCAGTACCGCGGCACCGGCGTGTACGCCGGGGAGCCGGCCGGGCCGGCCAGCAGGTTCTCCGCCGCCGCCCGGCTCATCTCGACCGCGTTGAGCCAGTGTTCGTCGCGCCGCGGGGTGCCGTCGTAGCGGAGGTTGGGCCAGCGGGCGACGTCGCCGGCCGCGACGATCGTGTCCGAGCCCAGGACGTGGCAGGTCGGCCCGCAGACGACGCCGTCGTCGAGGGGCAGCTTCGCGCCGCGCAGCCACGACACCGCGGGCACGCTGCCGACGGCGACCACGACGCAGGCGACGTCGATGGCCCGGCCGTCGGCGAACTCCAGCCCGACCGACGTGGTCCCCGGGTGCCACCGGCGGATGGTGGTCCCCAGCTCCAGCCGGACGCCGCGGGCGGCGTGCAGTGCCGTGAGCCAGTCGCCGATTTCGGGGCCGAGGACGTCGGCCAGCAGCGCCCGCGACCGTCCGATGAGGATGACGTCGCGGTCCATCTCGCGCAGGCTCGAAGCGACTTCGCAGCCGATGAAGCCGTCACCGATGACGGCGACCGGGCCGGAGTTGGTGGCGAGCGCGCGCTGCAGCGCCGTGGTGTCGGACAGGGTCCGGACGACGACGACCCGCGGGTGGCCGTGCGGCGCGCCGGGCATCCGGCGGGGTTCGACGCCGGTCGCGATGATCAGGCCGTCGTAGCGGAGCTCCTCGCCGTCGAGGTGGACGACCTGCCGGTTCGGCGACAGCGCGGTGACCGGGGTGTCGAAGTACCACTCGGCGTCGACCTCGAGGGGATCCGCGAGCAGGGTCTGGGCCCGGCTGACCGCGCCGGTCAGCAGGCTCTTCGACAGCGCCGGGCGGTGGTAGGCGATGTCGGGCTCGGCGCCGAAGACGACGACTTCGCCGTCGAAGCCGAGCTCGCGCAGCCGTTCGGCGGCCCGCAGGCCGGCGAGACCGGCTCCGGCGATGACGATGCGTTCGCTCACGAAGTGGCTCCCAACAGGTGGATGGCTCGCATGGGACAGGCGCGCGCGGCCGCGCGGACGTTCGGCGTTTCCCCGGCTCCGGGCCGTGCCTCGTAGGCCAGCTGCCCGTCGTGGCCGAGCTGGAAGACCCCGGGCGCCTCGGACTGGCAGACGCCGTAGGAGTGGCAGCGGTGGCTGTCGACGTCGACGCGCAGCGAGGTGACCTCGGGTTCGTCGGACGGGGGTTCGATCAGCCCGGCGCGGACGAGGGCCGAGGTGGGCAGCACCCGCAGCGCGGCGAGGATCACCGGCGGCACGAGCAGCGTGATCCCGGCGAGCCAGACGACCGACAGGTGCCCGCTCGAGACGGCGCCGAGCCAGGCGTGCACGGCGAGCAGCCCGATGGCGAGGTAGCCGAGCTGGTGGAAGCGCAGCCACCGGCCTTCACGCGCGCCCCGGCGCAGGCCCGCCGTGACCGACACGGCGACGACGAGCTCGAGGCCCGCGATGCCGAGCGCGTGGCGCGGGGTGCCGTCGTAGAACGGGAGCAGCAGGTCGGGGACGCCGAACGGGTCGTCCTCCAGGAAGAGGAACGTCAGGCCGTGCACGGTGCCGGTGGCGAGGGTGAACGCGGCGAGCAGGACGTGGCCGGTGCGCAGCGCGTCCTGGCCGCTGAACCGGCGGACCCAGCCGGTGGCGGCCAGCACGCCCCAGCACAGCGTCAGGCACATGCAGAGGTAGGTGAGGCGGCCGGAGAGCGCGGCGACCTCGGCGATCCCGGTGTCGTGCGGTGACACCGGGAGCAGCGCGGCGGACGGGGACATGGGCGGGCTTACCTCCGGGTGCGCGGCTGGTTCCTGCCGGGGGTTCCGAGCAGGCGGAGCAGGCCGAACGTGGCGACGGCGGCGAACGCCACGAAAACGGCCCCGAGGGCGAGGTCCCCGCCGCCGAGGGTGTCGTCCTCGGTGGCGGAGACGAGCAGCGACGTGGTCTCGGCGAGCCCGGTGCTCTCGAGGAGCGTCAGGTGGCCGAGCGAGGTGTCGACGGCGGTCTGGGCGAACGCGCGGACGTCGTCGTCGCGGGTGCCGGCGCGGACGTCGGAGGCGAGGGCGAAGAGGGAGCCGTACTCGGCGCGCAGGCGGTTGACGTAGGTGCGGTCGAACTCGTCCCCGGAGGCTTTGGACAACCCGGAGATCTCCGCCGCCCACCCGCGCTCCTGCTCGGTGGGCGCGGTGGGGAGGGTGACGGCGAGCCGGTCGGCGACCGCGCGCAGGGCGACGTCGAGGCGGGCCTGGTCGTCGGCGATGCGGACGGCGACCGCGCCCACGCGCCGGTTGGTGGCGCGGTCGGCGGCGAGCCGGCTCGCCGGGGTGGCCCACAGCGTGTGCTGCTTCAGGCGCGCCAGCAAGGTGCGGTCGGTCTGCTGCAGTTCGCCGGCGGAAGCGGGCAGAGCGCAGCCGAGCACGAGCGCGGTCGTGGCGGCGAACAAGGCCACGAATCGGAACGGCATCCCCGTTGTCCCTTCGCGAAGTACGTCTCATCGGGAGTTACGGAAGAACGGCGTTCACCGGTTCTCTCCGTCACCTTTTAGTGACTGTGACGTACATCACAAGACACAATTTGAACCGGCCAGTTCGTACGCCACGGCTAATGGGGCACGAAAACTAATGCATATGGCCTATTAAGTGTTTTTGCGCTACGCTCCGATGGCCCCACGGTCCGCCAGTCAGGTGAGGTTGCGAGCTTTATGGAAGCACTGGGCACGGAATGTCACGGCCAAGTCGGCTACAGCTCGTCCGCCACGGCGGTGCAAGCGCGCCCCGACGCGGCGGACGACCTCGTCCCACTGCTGTACAAGAACTTCCGCGCCACCCTGTTTTCGCAGGTCCTGGCCCTGACGAACCATGATCGACAGTGGACCGAAGACGTCGTGCAGGAGACCATGATCCGCGCGTGGCAGCACTCCGGAACGCTCGAACGCGAGCCCGGAATGCTGCGCGGCTGGCTCCTCACAGTGGCGCGCCGGATCGTCATCGACGGCTGGCGAAATCGCCGGGTCCGCCCGCAGGAGGTCGCTCTGGAGATCCCGGAAAACGCCGAGTCCACCGATCGCGCGGACAGTTCGTTAGCCGCACTAACGATTAGCCGGGCATTGTCGGAACTGGACGAGAAATATCGGTCCGTCATCACCGAGACATACCTCGCCGGAAACACCGTCCGGCAGGCGGCGACAATTCTGGGAATTCCCGAGGGAACCGTCAAATCGCGGTTGTACACGGCGATGCGGCAATTGCGGAAGGCACTCGGCGAAATGGCGGTGCGATGAGGTCGGAGCACCGCGATGCCGCGGCCTACGAGCTCGGCGTCCTCGACGATGCGGAAGAGTTCGAATCACATCTGGCCGGCTGTCCCCGGTGCCGGGATCTGCTCACCGGGTTCCACCCGGTGTCCGCGGCCCTGGCGGAGGCGGCCCGGCTCGGTTACCTCCCGGTCGGCGGTTCTCCCGGCGGTGGCCCACCGCCCTCCGGCGGGCCTCCGGGCTCCGGCGGCTCGGCCGGTGCCGGCTCTCCTGACTCGCCGGCCTCCGGCGGCCCTGCTGCCTTCGGAGCTTCCTCCGCCGGCAGCCCGGCACCCGGTGGCTCCGCCCGGCAGCGGTCCGGCGCGGCCGGCCCGGACTACCCGCCGCCCAGCGTCGGCGCGGCCCGGCGCCGGAAGCCGTGCGTGCTCACCGGCCGGTGGGGGCCGGCCGTGGTCCTGCTGCTCGCGCTGGGCGTGGCCGTGACGGTCGGCTGCGCGGCCCGGCCGGCCACCGCGAGGACCTGGTTCGCATCCGCTGCGTCCATCGTCTCCCCTGCTCAGGTTGTGGCCGGTACCGGCCATGACCTGCGGGATCTCCCGTGGTCAGCCGGTTTCCAGTAGTCTGCCCCAACCCAACATGAAAGTCCTTACGGTGGATACCGAAGTAAATTCCGAGCATCCCGTCAGCGGGGCTTCGGTACCGAAGCGCCCCGCCCCGCGGCTCCCCGGCCGCGAACCCGAGCTCAGCCGTCTGACCAGCCTGTTCCCCGTCGCACTGGACGGCACGGCCGCGAGCGCGGTGCTGGTCGGCGAGTTCGGCATGGGCAAGAGCGCCACGCTCCACACCGCCGCCGCGCTCGCCGCGGACGCCGGCTTCACCGTCGCGGTCGCCACCGGGTCGCGGCTGGAGAGCCACCTGCCCGGCGGGCTCGCCCGCCAGCTGGCCGACGCGCTCGACGAGCCGGGCGCTCCCCGCCCGAGCTTCGCCGAGCAGTGCGGCCCGGCCGGCGAGAGCGAAGCGCTCGAGCACTTCTTCCGCCTCGTCCGCGACGCGACCCAGCGGGGCCCGCTGTTCCTCGGCGTCGACAACGTGCACCTCGCCGACGCCTGGTCGATGCGGTGCCTCGCCTACCTCCGCAACCGCGTGCTCGACCTGCCGGTGTTGATCATACTGACCTCCCTGACCGGGCACCCGCCGCACCGCGAGGTGGCGTTGCTGGAGATGGCGGGCTGCACGCCCGCGACGATCACCCTCAACGGCCTCGGCGACGCGGCCGCGGCGGAGATCCTGGGCCTCGCCCCTGGCGAGCTCGCCACCGCCTGCCGCGAGTCGACCGGCGGCAACCCGTACCTGCTGAACGCGCTGCGGCCGCGGCTGCTGCCCGGCGCGGACCCGCACGAGCTCGGCTCGTCGCTGATCGGCCAGGTGCTCCACACGCGGATGCAGGAGTTCCCGGACGCGCCGGCGATCCTGCACGCGGCCGCGATCCTCGGCGAGGACGCGGGCTTCGACCTGCTGGCCCAGCTCGCCGGGGTGGACGAGCTCGACGCGCTGCAGGCGATCGACACGATGGTCCGGCTGCACCTGCTGCACAACAGCAGCCGCCCGACCCTGACCCTGCCCTTCGTCCGCAACTCCGTGCTCAAGGACATGCCGCAGACCACGCGGGCGGTCAACCACGCGCGCGCGGCGAAGCTGCTGTCCGAGACCGGCGCGGCGGCCGAGCGCGTCGCCGCGCACCTGCTCGAAGCGACGTCGATCCGGATCCCGTGGGGCGTGGACGTCCTGCGGCTGAGCGCGCGCAACGCCGTGTTCTCCAGCCGTCCCGAACTGGGTGCGCGGTACCTGCGGCGGGCTTTGGAGGAGCGGCTGACGTCGGGGCGCCGGGTGGCCGTGCTGCTGCAGCTGGCCCACGCGGAGTTCCAGCTCGACCCGCCCGCCGCGGCGCAGCGGGTGCGCGAGGCCGTCGACACCATCGGCAACCGCGACACGGCCGCGTTCATCGCGTCGGCGATGCTGCTGTCGCTCTGCGGCGGCCAGGACGCGCGGCTCGCGATCAGCGCGGCCGGCCAGATCGCGGCGCGGCTCGACGCCGGCGGCCCGGACGCCGTGTGGCCGCTGCTGTGCATGACCTACCTGGCCGAGGCCGGCAGCCGGCTCGGCCCGCCGCCGGAGTTCCGCGACTTCGAGGAGCAGTGGGCGCCGCTGACCGACCCGGCGGCTCAGCGCAGCCGGTCGGCACTGCTGGCGCTCGACGCGGTCCGCAGCGGTGAATCCTCGCAGGACGCGGTCGCGCACTTCGCGGACGCGATGACCGGCGACGACGGCGAGCTGTTCGAGCAGCACTACTTCTTCACCTTGGCCACCGCGGTGCTCGCGGACGAGCCGGCGCACGTCGACCGGCTGTGCCGCGTCCTCGACGTCGAGCGCGAGCCGTGGGACGTGCACGTGCCGCACGGCGCGCTGCCGACGCTGGCCCGCGGCATCGCACTGCAGGCCAGTGGCGACCTGCAGCGGGCGAGCGTCCACTTCGAGTCGCTGCTGCGCCGCTTCGACGAGCGCGGCGGGACGACGACGTGCCCGGTCGGCGTCCTGTGTGCGGCGAAGCTCGTCGAGTGCTGGGTGGACCTGGGCCGGTTCGAGGCGGCGACGTCGCTGCTGGACCGGATGGACTTCGTCGCCAGCCAGGGCCTGTTCACCCACACCTACCTCCTGTACGCGCGCGGGCGCCTGCGCGTCGCGACCGGGTACACGCGCTTCGGGTTCGAGGACCTGCTCAGCTGCGGGCGCCGGCTCGCGCACCACGGCATGCGGTTCCCGGGGTTCGTGCCGTGGCGCGCGCACGCGGCACGGGCGGCGCTGGCGCTGGGCCAGGCCGACGACGCGGCCCGATTGGCCGAAGAGGACATGACCGCCTCGACGCGCTGGGGCGCGGCGCGGCCGCTGGGCACGGCGCTGACGACGCTCGGGCTCGTCCGCGAGGACGACGAAGCCGAGCGGGCGCTGAACAAGGCGATCACGACGCTCCGCTCGTCCCCCGCCCGCCTGCAGCTGGCGACGGCGCTGACCGAGCTCGGCACGCTGCAGGCGCGGCACGGTCAGTCCGAAAAGGCCATCGAGACGCTGCGGCAGGCGGTGGAGCTGAGCGAGCACTGCGGTGCGCGTCCGCTCGCCCGGCGCGCGGCGGAGGAGCTGCGTTCGGCGCGGCGGGCGCTGACGCCGGCCAAGGACAACGAACACGGCTTGACGCGGCAGGAAAACCGGATCGCCGTCATGGCCGCGCAGGGCCTGACGAACCGCGAGATCGCGACCTCGCTGCACCTCACGCGGCGGACCGTCGAGCTGCACCTGTCCGGCGCGTACCGCAAGCTCGGCATCCCCGGCCGCGCGGAACTCGGTGGCGCACTGGCCAAATCCCAGCGCGGCGGGTGAGTTCCCACCGCGTGGACGCGCGTTGACCGGCTCCGGCGTCGTTGCTCTACTCGGGCCATGTCGCTCGAAGAGCCGTTGAAATTCGCCTACTGGGTCCCGAACGTGAGCGGTGGTCTCGTCACGTCCGACATCGAACAGCGGACGGACTGGGGCTACGAATACAACCGAGATCTCGCTGTCCTCGCCGAAAACAGCGGGTTCGAGTACGCACTCTCGCAGGTTCGCTACACGGCCAGCTACGGCGCCTCGTACCAGCACGAGTCCACCGGGTTCAGCCTGGCGCTGCTGCTCGCGACGCAGCGGCTCAAGGTGATCGCGGCCGTCCACCCCGGACTGTGGCACCCCGGCGTGCTGGCTAAGTTCATCGCCAGCGCCGACGTGATTTCCGGCGGCCGCGCGGCGGTCAACGTGGTGAGCGGGTGGTTCAAGGGCGAGTTCACCGGCCTCGGCGAGCCGTGGCTGGAGCACGACGAGCGTTATCGCCGGTCCGAGGAGTTCATCCGCGTGCTGCGCGAGCTGTGGACGAACGACCACGCCGAGTTCCGCGGCGACTTCTATCGCATCCACGACTTCGACATCAAGCCGAAGCCGGTGGCGGCTCCGCACCCGGAGATCTTCCAGGGCGGCAACTCGACGGCGGCGCGCAAGCTCGCGGGCAGCGTGTCGGACTGGTACTTCAGCAACGGCAAGGACTTCGACGGCTTCAGCGAGCAGGTTTCGGAGGTTCGTGGTTACGCGGCTTCGAATGCGCGGACCGTCCGATTCGGACTGAACGGGTTCCTCATCGCTCGCGAGTCGGAGAGTGAGGCCCGCGCGGTCTTGCAGGAGATCGTCGCGAAGGCGAACGTCGAGGCGGTGGAGGGGTTCCGGTCGGCCGTGGCGCAGGCCGGTAAGTCCACATCGGACTCGAAGGGCATGTGGGCCGACTCGGAGTTCGAGGACCTGGTGCAGTACAACGACGGCTTCCGCACGAAGCTGATCGGGACGCCGGAGCAGATCGCCGACCGGGCGATCGAGTACAAGAAGCGCGGGGCTTCGCTGTTGCTGCTCGGGTTCCTGCACTACCTGGAGGACGTCGAGCACTTCGGCAAGCACGTTCTGCCGGTGATCCGGGCGAAGGAGCAGGACCTGGCGCGGGGTGCCGCCACCCCGGAGCCGCTCGGAGTCTGACCCCCGGCCCGCGGGGGCGCCCCCGTTTTCCACGCTACCCGAGGGCACCGACAAAACCGGCGGGCCCGGCGTCGATTAGCGTTGGGCCGGTGAACTTCTGGGCCGGGGCGGGAAGCCTCGCACTGCTGGCCGCCGTGCTGGTCTTCGCGATCGTGCGGCCGCGGGGCTGGCCCGAAGCGGTCGCCGCGGTGCCGGCGGCCGGCCTCGCGCTCCTGCTGGGGCTCGTGCGGCCGGAAGCGGCCGGGGCCCGGGCCGTCGAGATCCTGCCGACTTTGGGCTTTCTGGCCGCGATCCTCCTGGTGTCCTTTTTGGCCAGTGTGGACGGCGTCTTCACCTGGCTCGGCAACCGCCTGGCGGAGGCCTGTCACGGCAAGCCGCGGCGGCTGCTGGTGCTCACCTTCGCCGCGGCGGCCGGGGTGACCGCGGTCCTCAGCCTGGACGCGACGGTCGTCCTGCTCACCCCGGTGGTCCTGGCGACGGCGACGAGCCTGCGCCTGCCGGCCCGGCCGCACGTCTACGCGTGCGCGCACCTGGCGAACTCGGCGTCGACGCTGCTGCCGGTGTCGAACCTGACGAACCTGCTGGCGTTCGGCGCGTCGGGGCTGACGTTCGCCGGGTTCACGGCGGCGATGGCGTTGCCGTGGCTGGTCACGGTGGCGATCGAGCTGGTGGTGTTCCTGCGGTTCTTCGCCGCCGACCTGCGCCCGCGCTCGACGGCGGAGCCGGCCCAGCACCTGGAGACGCCGACGTTCGCGCTGGTCGTCCTGGGGCTGACGCTGGCCGGCTTCGCGCTGGGGCCCCTCGGCCACGTCGAGCCGGTGTGGATCGCGGCGCTGGCCGCGCTGATCCTCGGCACCCGGGCGCTGGCTTCGGGCAAGATCCGGCCGTGGCAGCTGGTGACGGAGGCGGCGCCGCAGCTGTGCCTGTTCGTGCTGGGCCTGGCGGTGGTGGTCGAGGCGGTCTCGGAGCACCTGCTCGGCGGCGTGCTCCGCTCGGTGCTGCCGTCCTCGACGGGCCTGGTGGACCTGCTGCTGGCGGCGGGGGTGGCGGCCCTGCTGGCCAACCTGGTGAACAACCTCCCGGCGACGCTGATCCTGCTGTCGGTCCTGGGCCCGCACCCGGCACCGGGGGTGTTGCTGGCGGTGCTGCTGGGGGTCAACATCGGCCCGAACGCGAGCTATCTGGGTTCACTGGCGACGCTGTTGTGGCGCCGGACGTTGCCGGAGCACCCGTCGGCGAAGACGTTCCACGTGCTCGGGGCGATCACAACGCCCCTGTGCCTGGCCGCGGCGACGGTGGCCCTGTGGTTCAGCCTGGGCCTGGTGACGTAACCCGTAACCGACGTGATCGGAGCCGGATCTCACGTGATTGAAGCCGGAACTGGCGAGTTCCGGCTTCAATCACGCGAGCTACGGGTCAAATCACGCGAGATCCGGACTCAGCCGGGCATCGTGAGGGTCTGGCCCGGCTTCATCGTCGCCCCGCAGTCGTCCAGTGGGCCGCCGAAGCGGTCCGCCGCCACCGCCGGGATCGTCTTCGCCGCGTAGTCCTGGGCCGCCTTCAGCTTGGCCGGGTCCGTCACCGCGTCCTTGCGGACCCAGTCGCCGTTGCGCAGCCCCTCGATCGGCGAGCTGTAGATCAGCACGTAGTCGCGGTCCAGGCGCGGGTCCAGCGCGATCCCGTTGCCCGCCGCCCACGGGCCCCACGAGTGGATGAACGTCGGCTTCACCGTGTCGAACACGTAGTTGCGCAGGCCCGCCAGGTCGTTGTCGTGGACCAGGTCGGCGATCGGCTTGTTGACCAGGCCCGCCATGTCCACCAGCTCGAGCCGGCTGGTCATCGACGAACCGCCGAGGTCCGGCAGCAGCAGGGACGCCTTCTGGATGCCCAGGATGTCCGCGTACGTGTTGAACCCGCGGCCGAAGCGGTCGGCCACCAGGCACGCCGTGATGTTCGGGTTCTTCGCGAACTTGTCCGCGGCCTGCGCGAACCCGATCGCCGACGGGACGAACGCCCCCACCAGCACCGCGACGATGCCGATCCGCAGCAGCGCGCGCCGGTGCTTGAGCAGCTCGCCCGCCGACAGCGTGCCCGCGATGACCGCCAGCGGCCAGATCGGGCTGGCGAACCGGTGCTGGTACATCCAGTCGGCGACCATCACGCCGTACGCGATGATCCCCAGCCCCAGCGGCACCAGCAGCGCGATCAGCGGCCGCCGCCACGGCGCCTTGACCAGCGCGAACGCGATCACGAGCGCCAGCAGAACCACGCCCGCCCAGCCCGCGTAGCCGGCCAGCTCGAACGGGCGCTTCACCGCGTCGAACCCCGGGAGACCCTGCTGCTTGGCCACCGACGGGTTGGCCAGCAGCCGCCCGAACTCCGAGTGCCGCCAGACGACGTACGCGCCGAACGGCACCGCGAACGCCGCCACCGACAGCAGCGCCAGGCGGAAGCTCTTCCAGAACAGGCCGTCGCGCAGCAGGAACAGCGCCGCCAGCGGGTACGCGCCCGCGTAGATGAGGCCTTCCGGGCGGGTCAGCGCGGCGAACGCGACCATGACGCCCGCCCAGAGCGCGACCTTCGGCGTCAGCAGCTTGTCGCGCTTGACCGAGACGAACAGCGTGACCGCCAGCGTGACGACCACGAACGCGAACAGCGAGTTCTCCAGGCCGGACACGACCCAGATGACGAACGACGGGATCGTCGCCAGTGTCAGGCCGGCGATCAGCGTGACCAGCCAGGCGAAGCGCGTGAAGATCTGCTTCGCGGCGATGTAGCACGCCGTCAGGATGCCGCCGGTGAACAGCAGGCCCAGCAGCTTCGGGAACAGCACGTAGTCGGGCAGGCCGAAGAGCTGGCCGTGGTCGAAGAGGCCGACGAGCTTGCCGACGCCGAGCAGCACCATCCACGTCGGGTCGGAGAAGCCCTCGACCGGCGGGGCGCCCGGCTGCAGCACCGGGCCGAGGCCGTCGGCGAAGCTGCGGGCGTAGGAGAACGTGATGGCGGCGTCGTCGACGATCCAGTGGCCGTAGCGCAGGGCGTGGACGGCGACCGCCGCGACGCCGGCGAGCACGGCCAGCACCGGCGCCAGCCGAGCACCCCAGCCCCGCGTGGTCGTCGCGGGCGTGGGCTCCTCGGGCAGGTCGCTGGGCGATGTCTCGGTGAGTGCGCTAGCCGTCATGTCCTCGTCACTGTTCCGCCCGCAGGCCTCTGCCGGTGGGATACGCACGAGCTGGCGCCCCATGAAGCGCGCCCGAGGCCGGGCCCGCCACCGCGGCGTCGCGGTCGGGACACTGTAGCCAATACCCCATCAGGGGTCCGCCACGCGTCGGCATTGAGCGTGATCCACCCCACACTTCGACGGTCAGGCCAGGTGCGACGTGTCGTTGACCAGCCGGACCGACGCGTTCCCGTCCGGGTAGAACTCGACGATCGACAGCGACGCCAGGTCCAGGTGCAGCCGGAACAGCAGCTGCGGGCCGGCGTCGAGGCCCATCCGGAGCAGCGTCTTGATCGGCGTCACGTGGCTGACCAGCAGCAACGTCTTCCCGCCGTGTTCGGCGATCAGCTCGTCGCGGGCCTTGCGGACGCGCCGGTGCACGACGTCGAAGCTCTCCCCTCCGGGCGGCGGCACCGAACTGTCGCCCAGCCACGAGCTGTGCAGTTCGGGGTCGCGCTCGGCCGCTTCGGCGAACGTCAGGCCCTCCCAGTCACCGAAGTCGGTCTCGATGAGGCCGGGGTGGGTCTCGACGCGGCCGCCGAGCGCGTCGGCGACGGCCTGCGCGGTCTGCTTCGTGCGCGTGAGCGGCGAGGAGATGATCGGGACGGCCTCGCCGTCGACGACCAGGCCTTCCATCGCGGCCAGCCGCTTCGCCGCCGCTGCGGCCTGCGCCCGGCCCAGTTCGGTCAGCGGGACGTCGCCGCGGCCGGAGTAGCGGCGCAGCGCCGACATCTCCGTCTGGCCGTGGCGCAGCAGGAGCAGCCGGGTCGGTGTGCCGCGTGCGCCGGTCCAGGCCACTGTCGCGCGGTCGGGCCGCCGGGTCGGCAGCTTCGGCACGGCCGGGGAGGTCCCCGGCCTCCCGGCGGCCGGCTTCCCCGTGGCCGCGTCCATGGCTTCGTTGGCGAGCCGGTCGGCGTGCGAGTTCTCCGCGCGCGGGATCCAGTCGTACTTGACGCGGGAGAAGCCGGCGGCAAGCTCCTTGGCCCGCTCGGCCAGCGGCTGCATGTCCGGGTGCTTGATCTTCCAGCGCCCGGACATCTGCTCCACCACGAGCTTCGAGTCCATCCGGACGTCCACAGTGGACGCTCCGAGCTCGGCCGCGGCGGTCAGCCCGGCGATCAGGCCGTTGTACTCGGCGACGTTGTTGGTGACGACGCCCAGGCTTTCCTTGCGTTCGGCCAGGACCTCGTCGGTCGCGGCGTCCTTCACGACGGCGCCGTAGCCGGCGGGCCCGGGGTTGCCCCGGGAGCCACCGTCCGCCTCGACGATCACGTGCGACGTCACAGACCCGACTCCATGGTCCGGACCAGCACCGCGCCGCAGTTCTCGCACTGGATGACGTCGTCCTCCGGCGCGGCCTTGATCTCGGCGATCGTGTTGCGGTCCATCTCCAGCTGGCACGCACCGCAGCGGCGGGCACGCAGCAGCGCGGCACCGATGCCCTTGTGCTCCCGGACGCGCTCGTACAGCTTGAGCAGCGGCTCCGGGAAGCGCGGCAGCAGCTTCGCGCGGTCTTCGTCGCGGCGGGCGCGGGTGGTGTCGAGGTCCTTGAACGCCTCGTCGCGGCGGGTGATCGCGGCGGCGACCTCGGCCTCGGCCTTGTCGACCTCGGCGCCGGTGCGCTGCGCGTCCAGGCCGAGGGCCTCGCGCTGCTCCATCAGCTCCAGCAGGTCGTCCTCCAGCGCGCTCTGCCGGCGCTGCAGGGTCTGCAGCTCGTGCTCGATGTCGGTCATCTGCTTCGAGTTGACCGACCCGGACGCCAGGAGCTTGCGGTCGCGGTCCTCGCGGGCGCGCACCGACTCGATCTCCTTCTCCTGCCGGGCGACCTCGCGGTCGAGGTCGGAGGCGGCGGTCTCCACGGACACCAGGGCGTCGCGGCGCTCGCGGGCGGTCTTCTCCCCCGCGTCGATCTCGGCCAGTTCGGGCAGGGTGCGACGGCGGTGCGCGGTGCGCGAGAGCTCGGCGTCCACCTTGGCGAGCTCGAGCAACTGGCGCTGCACGGCGGGTTCGGCCTTCACGGTGCTCCTCTAAATAGATGTGCGCTCGGCGCGGACGTTCCACGGGTCGGTGCACCGCGTGGAGACGTAGCTGTCGACGTTACCCGCAAACGCTCGCGCCACGACCGCCGAGGCTTGCCCGCACCACGGCCATTCGCTGGCCCAGTGGGTCAAGCCGACCAGCGCGGGCACGGCGCCGGGGTTCGCGAGGTGCTCGCCCGCGGGGTGATGCCGCAGGTCGGCGGTGACGAAGGCGTCGACCCCGGCCGTGGTGGCCTGCTTCAGGTAGGAGTCGCCGGCCCCGCCGGACACCGCGACGGTGCGGATCGGGCGGTCGGCGTCGCCCGCGCCGAGCACACCGGGCACGGTCGCCGGGAGGGCTTCGGCGACGCGCTGGACGAACGTCGCGAACGGCTCCGCTTCGGGCAGTTCGCCGATGCGGCCGATGCCGGTGACGCCGTCTTCGTTGGGCGACAGCGGTCCGGTGACGCGCAACCCGATCGCCTGCGCGAGGGCGTCCGAGACGCCGGGGTCGGCGGAGTCGGCGTTGGTGTGCGCGCAGTAGAGGGCGGTGCCGGTGCGGATCATCCGGTGCACCAGCGAGCCCTTGGCGGTGTCGGCGGGCACGCCGTGCACGCCGCGCAGCAGCAGCGGGTGGTGCGCGACGATCAGCTGCGCGCCGAGATCGGCGGCCTCGTCGATGGTCTCCTCGACCGGGTCGACGCAGAACAGCACGCGCGTGACGGACTCGGCCGGGTCGCCGCAGACGAGGCCGACGGCGTCCCACGACTCGGCGAGCGCGGGCGGGTAGGCCTGCTCCAGGACGGTGATGATTTCGGAAAGCGCGGGCACCGGGGGATCTTCGCATGTACGGTCGCGGGCCATGCGAGTACTGGCTGTGCTCTTCGCGGTGGTGTCCGGGCTGGTCTTGGCTTCGCTCCCGGCGTCGGCTTCGAGCTCGTCGTTGTGGCAGCTGACGGATCTGGCGGCGCAGCGCGTCGCGATCGCCGACAAGGTGGCAGCGGCGAAGTACGGCACGCCATCCCCGATCGACGATCCGGTGCGCGAGCAGCAGATCTACGACTCGGTGGCGGCGCGGGCGCCGGAGCTGGGTCTCGACCCGGCGGACGCGGTGCGGTTCTTCCACGCCCAGATCGAGGCGAACAAGGTCGTCCAGCGGGGGCTGTACGCGCGCTGGGACGCGCATCCCTCGGAGGCGCCGACGACGAAGCCGGACCTGGGCGAGATCCGCCCGGTGATCGACCGGCTGAACACGGGCCTGCTGACCGAACTGAGCACTTCGCTCGGTGTGCGGAAGGCCCGTTCGTGCCCGAAGCGCCAGCTGGTGGCGGCGGGTGTGGCGGACGTGGTGCACCGCTTCGACCTGCTGCACGCGCGAGCGCTGGGTGAGGCGACGTCGGCGACGTGCATCACTCGTTAGGGGCGCTCCGGCGGCGGGTCGACCACCGCCGCCGCGAGCGCCGGGTGGAGCGTCAGTTGCAGTTGCCGCAGCAGCCGCAGCCCTGACCGGTGCACTTCGAGCAGCATCCGTGCATGATCGCTCTCCTTCCGGTACGCGTCCTCGCGAGATCGACGCTAAGTGGCCGCGCGGGGGACCGGGTACCGCCGAGCGAGCGGGTGACCGGGTGAACCAGCCGGTTACGCTCGCGAGGTGACGCACCTCGTCTTCGTCTGCTCCGGCAACATCTGCCGCTCCCCGATGGCCGAACTCGTCTTCCGCGCGCGGCTCGAGGACGCGGGCCTCGGCGACGCCGTCCGCGTGTCCAGCGCCGGCACCGGGCCCTGGCACGCCGGGGAACGCGCCGACAAACGGGCCCGCGCGACGCTCAAGGAGCACGGCTACCCGACCGAACACGTCGCCTCCGAGGTCTCGGACGAAGACCTCGGTGCCGACCTGCTGCTCGCCGCCGACGAAGGGCACGCGGAGTTCCTGCGCTCGCGCGTCGGCGATCCCGCGAAGGTGCGGCTGCTGCGGTCGTTCGACCCGTCGGCCCCCGAAGGCGCCGAAGTCCCGGACCCCTACTACGGCGGTGACGACGGCTTCGAAGACGTCCTCGGCATGATCGAACGCTCCGTGCCCGGTTTGCTGGATTGGGTGCGTTCGCGCGGGTAGAAGTCACAGCGGGTGGAGGTCGGCGGGCGGCCCGGGCGGGGCACGGCCTACCGTGGTGGGGTGCGGTTGCGGTTCCTGCTCAAGCCCGGGTGGCTGGCGCTGACGGTGGTGGTGTTCACCTTCGCCATCTGCTGCTTCACGCTGCTTTCACCGTGGCAGTTCAGCCGCAACGCCGAACGCGAGCAGCAGAACTCCTCGCTGGAGGCGTCGTTCACCGCGCCGCCCCTGCCGCTGGCGCAGCTGCTGCCGCCGGGGAGCGAGCCCGGCCAGCGCACCGAGTGGCACCTCGTCTCGATCACCGGCCAGTACCTCGCGGACAAGGAAGTCGTCGCGCGGCTGCGCACGGTCCAGGGCGAAGGCGCCTTCGAGGTACTGACGCCGATGCGGACCACCGACGGCACGGTCGTCCTGGTCGACCGCGGGTACGTCCGGCTCGACAGCAAGTCCGGCGTGCTGCCGTACGCGCCGCCGCCGCCCGGGATCGTGCAGGTCACCGCGCGGGCGCGCGCCGACGAGACCGACCCGAAGAACCGGGACGCCTTCGCCGACGCGTCGACCGCCGGGCAGCTGCAGAGCTACGTCGTCGACTCGCGGGTGGTCGCGCGGGCCGGGAAGCTCGACATCCGGCCCGGGTACTTCCAGCTCGACACCGACCAGCCCGGCGTGCTGGGCGCGCTGCCGCTGCCGCAGACCGATTCGGGCCCGTTCCTGTCGTACGCGCTGCAGTGGATCGCGTTCGGCGCGATGGCGCTGCTGGGCTGGCTGTACTTCACCGTGCGTGAGCTGAAGCCGGGCGGCGCGCTGGTCACGTCGTCGGAGGCGCCGGCTTCCGGGACGCGCCGGAAGTCCGTCGCGGAGATCCTGGCCGAGGACGAGCTGGCCGAAAGTGGCCATCAGAAATAGCTCGTTATTGGCCCTTTTTCCGGGCCACTTGCGGCCGTGAGACTGGGGTCATGCTGATCCACCCGTGGGACGCCGCCGACGACGCCGAATGGCGCGAGTGGCTCTCCGACCACGACTTCGGCCAGCTGATCGCCGGCGGCGCGGGCCGCGACCTGCCGGTGGTGACCCCGGCCCACTTCGCGTTCGACGGCGACCGCAGGGTGGTCACCCACCTGGCGCGCCCGAACCCGATCTGGCCGCTGCTGGAGGAACACCCGCGAGCGCTGCTGACGGTGGTCGACGACTACACGTACATCCGCGCGGACTGGAACACGGCCGTGGACCCGGCGTACGGGGTCCCGACGTCGTACTACGCGACGGTCCAGCTCGAGGGAGACGTGCGGCTGGTCGACGATCCGGCGGCGAAGGCTTTGTTGCTGGAGAAGCAGTTGCGCCATTTCGAGACGGACGGTGCCCGGGCGGTCGTCAGTGCGGCTTCGGAGTCGCCGGACCGCCGGTTGCTGCCGGGGATCCGCGGGATCGAGTTCACGATCACGGGCGTGCGGGCGAAGTTCAAGTTCGGCGGGAACAAGACGGACGAGGACCGGGAGCGGATCGGTACTCACCTGGCCGAGCGGAGTGGGCGGCTCGACGCGGAGGCCTTGGCGCAGCTGCGCCGCCGCGGCTGAGTCAGCGCGAGCGGCGCCGGAAACCCGCCACCACGGCCAAAACCACCGACGTCACGGCGGCCAGCCACCCCACGACCCGGGACAGCTCCACCGCCCGCGTCACGTGCCCCGCGTCCGGGTTCCGGCCGACGCCCAGCACCGGCAGCTCCGCCACCCCGTGCGGGTACACCGTCCGCCCGCCGACGCGGACCTCCAGTGCTCCCGCGAAGGCCGCCTCGACCCGGCCCGCGTTCGGGCTCGGGTGGGCGATCGTGTCGCGGCGCCAGGCCCGCCAGGCCCCTCCCGCCGAACCGCCGACCACCGGGGCCGCCAAGACCGTCAGGCCCGCCGCCATGCGGGTCGGGACCAGGTGGACCAGCTCGTCGAGCCGGTCGATCGCCCAGTGCCCCGACCGCCCCACGCGCGCGCGGCGCAGCAGGCTCACCGCCCGCGCGCCGAGCAGGCCAGGGACGCCCGCCACCGCGCCCCAGACCAGGGGCGCCACCACCGCGTCCGACGTGTTCTCCGCCAGCGTCTCCACCGAGGCGCGGGACAGCCCGACCAGCTCCAGGCCGTCGGCCACGCGCGGGTCCAGTTCGGACAGTGTCGCGCGCGCCGGGTCGAAGCGGGACTCCTCGAGGTCGCGGGCCAGCTCCGTGCCCTGCACGGCCAGGCCGGCCGCGCCGAGCACCGCCCACGTCGTCACCGCCGTCGCCGAGGCCTGCACCAGCGGGCGGCCGCGGCCGGCGCGCTCGAGCAGCAGACCGGCGGCCACCGCGGCGCCGGCGACCGCGGCGCCCTTGCCCGGCGCGAGCCGCCGGAACGCCGTCACCGGAGGACGACGGCGCGGGTCGCCGAGGGCGCCGTCGGCCGCCACGCCCAACACCAGTCCGATCGCGCGCGCCGCGCTCACCCGTGCCCCCCGGCAGAAGAAAGTCCAGTTCCCGAGGAGGCTACTCGCCCCCGCCGCACCGTCTTACTCGACCAGCGCCGCGATCTCCTCACGCGCTTGGACGACGATGTCGCGCATCGCCCGCTCCGCCCGGTCCGCGTCCCCGGCCGCGACCGCCGCGGCGACCTCCAGGTGCAGCGCCACGGCTTCGGGCTGCGGCTCCGGCGGCATCAGCCCGTGCCCGGTCCGCCCGGTGAGCACCTCCGCGACGACCTCGGACAGCTGCGCGAACATCGGGTTCCCGGACGCGCCGAGCAGCAGGTCGTGGAACGCGATGTCGAACTCGAGGAACGTCGAGAGGTCGCGGGCCCGGGCCGTCCGCGCCAGCCGCTCCCCCAGCGCGCCGAGCCGTCCGCGCTCCTCCGGCGTCGCGCGCAGGGCCGCGTACCGCGCCGCGCACGGCTCGATCGCCGACCGCAGCTCGTTCAGCGTCGCGAGCGCCGCCGGGCGCGCGGGGCCGTCGAGCTGCCAGCGGATCAGCCGCGGGTCGTAGTGGTTCCAGTCCGCCGGCTCCCGGACGATCACCCCGACCCGGCGCTTGCTGCTGGTCAGCCGCATCGTCTCCAGCACTCGGACGACTTCGCGCGCCACCGTCCGCGAAGCGCCGAAGCGCTCTTGCAGCTCTTCGGAGCGCAAGACGGTGCCGGGCGTCAGCGCTCCGTTCGCGATCGACGCGCCGAGGGCGTCCAGTACCTGCTCGTGCCTCACCCGGCCAACCTAGCCGTCTGATTCGATTAAGTAGTACTTCATCTTGAATAAGTAGTACTTTTGAGTTTCACTCACCTGAGCACAACGACGTGGGAGGTGCGGATGACCGTCATCGTGGTGATGGGGGTGTCAGGCTCCGGCAAGACGACGATCGGCACGGCGCTCGCGAACGCGCTGGACGTCGAGTACGCCGAAGCGGACACGTTCCATCCGCAGGCCAACATCGACAAGATGACGGCGGGACACCCCCTGACCGACGAGGACCGCGCCCCCTGGCTCGAGGCCATCGCCGGCTGGATCCGCGAGCACCAGGCCACCGGCGGCGTCGTGACGTCGTCCGCGCTCAAGCGCCGGTACCGCGACGTGCTGCGGACCGGCGGGAACGTCTGGTTCGCCCACCTGCACGGCGACCGCGAGATCCTCGCCGAGCGCATGCAGTCCCGCTCGGGCCACTTCATGCCGGTGTCGCTGCTGAACTCCCAGCTCGCCGACCTGGAACCCCTCGAGCCGGACGAGCCCGGCGCGATCTTCGACATCCGCGAAGCACCCGCGGAGCTCACCGACGCCGCCCTCACCGCCTTCCGGGAGCGCTCATGACCACCGTTCTCGCGGCCGCCTGGACCGGCCACGACACCCGTCTCATCGTCGCGACCGTCGTCGCGATCGCCGTCATCGTCGTGCTGATCACGAAGGTGAAGCTGCACCCGTTCCTGTCGCTGGTGCTCGGTTCGCTCGTGCTCGGGCTGACCGCCGGGATGCCGGTCGACAAGCTGTTGAAGAGCTTCAGCGGCGGCGTCGGCAGCACGGTCGCGTCCGTCGGCATCCTGATCGCCCTCGGCGCGATGCTCGGCAAGCTGCTGGCCGATTCCGGTGGTGCCGACCAGATCGTCGACACCGTGCTCGGCAAGGCCCGCGGTGCCGCGCTGCCGTGGGCGATGGCGTTGGTCGCGGCGCTGATCGGGCTGCCGATGTTCTTCGAGATCGGGCTCGTCATGCTGATCCCGGTCGTGCTGCTCGCGGCCAAGCGCACCGGGAAGCCGTTGATGCTGCTGGGAATTCCCGCGGTCGCCGGGCTTTCGGTGCTGCACGGCCTGGTCCCGCCGCACCCGGGCCCGCTCGCCGCGGCGGGCGCGTTGAACGCGAACGTCGGGATCACGCTGGCGTTCGGCCTGCTCGTCGGCATCCCGACGCTGGTCATCGCGGGCCCGCTGTTCGGCAAGGTGGCCGCCCGGCTGGTGCCGGACGCGCAGCCGCCCGAGCGCCTGATCCCGGAGCGCGCGGACCCGGACAAGCCGCGGCCGAGCTTCGCCGCGACGCTCACGACGGTCCTGCTGCCGGTCGTGCTCATGCTGGCGAAAGCGCTGTCGGACATCTTGCTGGCCAAGGAAAGCCAGGCGCGTCGCGTACTGGACTTCGTCGGCGACCCGCTCATCGCGTTGCTCGTGGCCGTACTGGTGGGCATGGTCCTGCTCGGCCGCCCGGCGGGTCTCGACCGCTCGCGGCTGTCCACTGTGGTCGGTGACTCGCTGGGCCCGATCGCGGGGATCATCCTGATCGTCGGCGCGGGCGGCGGGTTCAAGCAGACGCTGGTCGACGCGGGCGTCGGCGACGTGATCACGGGCTTGGCCAAGGACGCGAACCTGTCGCCCCTGCTGCTCGGCTGGCTGGTGGCGGTGGCGATCCGCCTGGCGACGGGCTCGGCCACGGTGGCAACGGTCTCGGCGGCGGGCATCGTGGCCCCGCTGGCGGCGGGGATGGACCCGTCGCAGAGCGCGCTGCTGGTGCTCGCGATCGGCGCGGGGTCGCTGTTCTTCTCGCACGTCAACGACGCCGGGTTCTGGCTGGTCAAGGAGTACTTCGGGCTGTCGGTCGGGCAGACGTTGAAGAGCTGGTCGGTGATGGAGACGCTGATCTCGGTGGTGGCGATCGCGCTGATCCTGCCGCTGTCCCTGGTCGTCTAGTTCAATGCCATGAAGGGCACCCTCATGGACTTAAGAGCCATGAGGGTGCCCTTCATGGCGTTTTCGGGCGTTGACATGTGACCTTTTGGTCACCTATGTTGGGCGAGTGCCCGACGACGACCTGGTGTTCAAGGCGCTGGCGGATCCGACCCGCCGGTTCCTGCTCGACCTGCTCTTCGAGCGCGACGGCCGCACGCTCACCGAGCTGGAGACCCCGGTCGACATGACCCGCTTCGGCGTCATGAAGCACCTGAAGCTCCTGGAAGAGGCCGGGCTCGTCGTCGCGCGGAAGGAAGGCCGGGAAAAGCGGCACTTCCTGAACCCCGTGCCCATCCGGCAGATCCACGACCGGTGGATCGACAAGTACACCGAACGCCACGTCACCGCCCTGCTCGACCTCAAGAACGAACTGGAAGGCGAAGAACCATGACGACCACCGTGCAGGTCCACCGCGTCTACATCAAGGCCACCCCGGAGCGCATCTGGGAAGCCATCACCAAGCCCGAATGGACGGCAAAGTACGGCTACACCGGCCTCGCCGACTTCGACCTCAAGGTCGGCGGCAAGCACCGCACGCGCCCGACGCAGGGGTTCATCGACGCCGGGTTCACCGGTGACCTCGTCGACGGCGAAGTCCTCGAGGTCGACCCGCCGCGCAAGCTCGTCATCACCTGGAAGCTGCTCATGGGTCCCGAAGAGATGTCCGCCGAGCCGTACACGACGCTCACCTACGACATCGAGGCGACGAAGACCGCCGGCACCAGACTGACCGTCACCCACGACGTCACCGGCGCGCCGCTCACCGGCGACATGGTCAGCGGGATCCACGAGGACGTCAACGCCGGCCCCGGCGAGAACGCGGGCGGCGGCTGGGACTGGATCCTCTCGGACCTCAAGTCCCTGCTGGAGACCGGGGAGATCCTGGTCCCCGCGCCGTGAAATGGGTCTGGTGGCCTGCCTCGCGCCGCTTCGAGGCAGGCCACCAGGTCTATGCGCGCTGGGTCGCCGCCTTCAGTGACGCCTTCGCGGCGTCCGACGCGCCCAGCGTGTCCAATCCGAACAAAGCCGCGCCCACCACGGGGTTCACGTCGACGACGCGGACCACCGCGCGCGGCGCCACCTTCAGGCACCGCCGCTCGATCTCCGCGATCACCGGCGCGCCGATCCCGGTCAGCACCCCGCCGCCGAGGACGATCTCCGGCGCTTCCTCGGTCAGCTCCAGGTTGCGCAGGATCACCGCCGCGAACACGCTGACCTCCTCGACGAACCGGGTGACGATGTCCGACGCGACCTCGTCGCCGGCCGCCGCGACCTCGAACAGCAGCGGGCACAGGCCGTGGATCGACGCCGGGTCGATCTCCTCGAAGTGCAGGCCCTGCACGACGTCCAGCAGCGTCGGCTTGCCGAAGTAGGCCGCCACCGCCGGCATCAACGCGGTCCGCGGGCCGCGGCCGTCCTCGGCGCGCACCGCCCACCACAGGGCTTCTTCGCCGAGCCGGTAGCCGCCGCCCCAGTCGCCGGAAATCTTGCCCAGCGCGGGAAAGCGGTGCACGCGGCCGTCCGGGCCGACGCCCGCGCCGTTGATCCCGGCGCCGCAGACCACCGCGACCCCCACCCCCGCGCTGCCCGCCCGGAGCAGAGCGAGGGTGTCGTTGCCGACGGTCAGGGTGTCGCTCCACCCGCGTGCGGACAGCGCCGCGTGCAGCGCCTCCTCCTCGCGCGGGAAGTCCAGCCCGGCGAGGTAGGCCGACGTGTGCACCGCGAACGGCTTCTCCCCGAAGTCCGGGAACGCCGCCAGGACCAGGCCTTCCAGCGCCGTGACACAGGCCGCGACGCCGATGTTCTGCGGCGACGCGCCGGGCCCGCGCGACTTGCCCAGCACGACGCCGTCTTCCGAGATCACCAGGACCTCGGTCTTGCTGTTGCCGCCGTCGATCGCGATGACAGCGGGCCTCATCCGCGGGCCCAGGGCAAGTACTCACGGTTGATCTGGACCAGCGAGTCGGCCAGCATGTCGGCCTTCGCGTACTGCCCGACCAGCGGGTGCGCCAGCAGCGCGTCGGCCACGCGGTCGCGGCCGCCCTTGACCGCCGCCTCCAGCGCGAGGAACTCGTACGCCGTCGTCGCCGCGATGAGACCGGAGAACTGCGGCTCCACCGGCGACTGCGGGATCGGCGTGGCTCCGGAAGAGTCCACAGTGGACCGCGTCTCGATGACGGCGTCGTCCGGCAGGAACGGGAATGTGCCGTCGTTGCGGACGTTCACCACGTGCTCTTCGGCCGGGCCACCCGCGGTCAGAGCGTGCACTAGCTGCACCGCGGCCTCGGAGTAGTACGCCCCGCCGCGCTTCTCCAGCGACTCCGGCTTGGTGTTCTGCTCCGGGTCGAGGTAGATCTTCAGCAGCTCTTCCTCGACGTCCGACACGACGTCGGCACGCGGACGTTCGGTGCGCTGCTTGGTGACCTGCTCGTCGTGCGCGTAGAAGTACTTCAGGTAGTACGACGGCACGACGTTCATGCGCCGCAACCATTTCTCCGGCACACTGACCTCGTTGGACAGGTAGTCCAGGTGCTGGTCCAGCAGCTCGGGCAGCCGGTCGACGCCGTCGACGAGGGCGCCGCGCTCCCAGCTCAGGTGGTTCAGTCCGGTGTGCACGAGCTTGACGTCGTCCGCGCCGACACCCAGCAGCTTCCCGAACTGGCGCTGCAGGTTGATCGCGACGTTGCACAGGCCGACCGCGCGGTGCCCCTCGTTGAGCAGCGCCCGCGTCACGATGCCGACCGGGTTGGTGAAGTTGACGATCCACGTGTCGTCGCCGGCGATCTTGCGGACGCGGTCGGCGATGTCGAGCACCACCGGCACCGTGCGCAGCGCCTTCGCCAGCCCGCCCGCGCCGGTCGTCTCCTGCCCGACGCAGCCGCAGGCGTGCGGGAACGTCTCGTCGGAACGCCGCGCCCGCTGCCCGCCGACGCGCAGCTGGATCAGCACCGCCGACGCACCGTCGACGCCCTCCTCCAGCGACTGCGTGGTCCGCACCCGCGCCGGGTGACCGGCGTGGTCGAGGATCCGCTGGCTGAACCCGCCGACGGCCTCGACGCGGTAGGCGTCCGGGTCGACCAGCACGATCTCGTCGACGTCCAAAGTGGACCGGCGACCGGCGATCCCGTCGATCAGCTCCGGCGTGTAGGTGGACCCGCCACCGACGACTGCCAGCTTCATCCCTTGACTCCCGTGAATGTGATGCCCTTGACGAACGACTTCTGCGCGAACACGAACAGCACGATCACCGGCGCCATGATCAGCGCGGTGGCGGCCATCGTCATGTTCCACTCGACGTGGTGCATGCCGCGGAAGGACGCGATCGCCAGCGACAGCGGCCAGTGGTCCTGGTTCTCGCCGGTGTAGAGCAGCGGCCCGAAGTAGTCGTTCCAGGTGAACAGGAAGCAGAACATCGCGGTGGCCGCGATCCCCGGCTTGGCCATCGGGATCAGCACCCGGACCATCGCCTGGAACTCGTTGCAGCCGTCGATCTTCGCCGCCTCGATGTAGTCCTTCGGAATCGTCAGGAAGAACTGGCGGAGCAGGAAGATCGAGAACGCATCGAAGAAGAAGTACGGCACGATCAGCGGAACCAGCGTGCCGGTGAGCCCCATCCGGACCCACAGGTCGTACAGCGGCACGATGGTGACCTGCGGCGGCAGCAGCATCGCCGCCACGGTCAGCATGAAGAACAGGTTCTGCCCGCGCCACCGCAGCTTCGCGAGGCCGTACGCCGCCGGGATCGCCGAAAGCAGCGCGCCCGCCGTCGCCAGGGCCGAGTACAGCAGGCTGTTGCCGAAGTACTCCAGCAGCGGCGCCTTCTTGAACACCGTCACGAAGTTCTCGAAGTGCCATTCGGACGGCCACAGGCTCGCCGTCATCGCCTGGTCGCTCTTCATCACCGCGGTGAGGAACACGAACAACAGCGGCAGCACGAAGATCACGCCGAGGGCGATCCCGGTCGCGTGCAGCGCGATCCAGGACAGCCGTTTGTCCCAGTTCCGCTTGAACCGCACCTTCGGCGGCACACCCGCCGGTTTCTGCGGCGCTTCGGCCAGTGCGGTCATGCCCCCTCCTCCTGGTGCTGGGACTTCCGGAGCTGCCGCACCAGAATCCAGGTGAAGCCGGCGCTGACGATGAACAGCAGCACGGCCATCGCGGCCGCGTAGCCCATGTTGAAGTAGCGGAAGCCCTGGACGTACAACCAGATCGGGTACGTCAGCGTCGAGTTCTGTGGCGCACCGATGAGTTTCGAGTTGCCGGCGACGTCGGCGGTGCCCGCGGACGCGGAGGCCGCCACGATCGCCTGCGTGAAGAACTGCAGCGCGTAGATGATCGAGTTGACCACGCCGAACAGCAGCACCGGCGAGATCGACGGCAGCGTGACGTGCCAGAACCGCCGGACCGGGCCGGCACCGTCGAGCTCGGCGGCCTCATATTGCTCGGTCGGGACGTCGAGCAGCGCGGCCAGGATGATGATCATCAGCTCGCCGGAGCCCCACAGCGCCAGCAGCGTCAGCGCGGGCTTCGACATCGCCGGGCTGTTGAACCAGAGCCCGCCGTCGATGCCGATGAGCCGCAGGAACCGGTTGACCGGGCCGAACTCGGGGTTGAACACGAAGACGAACGCCAGTGTCGCCGCCGCGGGCGGGGCGAGCGTCGGCAGGTAGCACAGGGTCCGGACGAGGCCGACACCCGACTTGAGGCGGGAGATCACCGACGCGATGCCGAGCGAGAACAGCACCCGGCACGTCGTCAGGATGACCACCAGCCACAGCGTGTTGTACGCGGCCGTGCCGACGAGCGGCTCGGTGGTGAACATCCGGACGTAGTTGTCGAAGCCGATGAACTGCGGCGGGTTGATCAGGTCGTACCGCGTGAAGGAGTAGTAGACCGTAGCGATCAGCGGGTAGCCGAAGAAGATCAGGAACCCGAGGAACGCCGGGGCCATGAAGAGGAAGACGGTCCGGCGGCGCTTGGCCCGGCGGGCCCCCGCCCGCGCCTTCTCAGGCGCGGACGGGGAGACCTTTTCCGCGAGCGTGGACGTCATCCGCCCGCGCCCTTCTGCTTCAGTTCGTCGTTGATCTGCGCATCCACCTTCTTCAGGCCTTCGGTCAGATCGGGGATCGAGCCGGCCTGCCACTTCTCGGCGAAGTCGTTGACCGCCTTGAGGTGCGCGTCACCGATCGGCGTGGTCTGGTTCGACACGAGCTTGCCACTGTCGTACATGTCGAGGAACGTCTTGAACTGCGGCTGCAGGTCGAGGCGCGGCGACGTCAGCGAGGCCTTCGTGCTGGGCACGTTCTTCAGGCCGTTGGCCATGTCCACCAGGGTGTCCGTGTCCAAGGAGACCTGCTTGATCAGCTCCCACGCGGCGCCGGGGTTCTTGGCACCCTTGGGGATCGCGATGATCGTGCCGGTGGTGAAGGCACTGCCGTACTTGTCCGCCATGGTGGTGAGCACCGGGGCGGGCGCGGTGGCGTAGTTCAGGGTCGGCGCCTGGTCCTTGATGAACGCGGTGCGGAACTCACCGTCGTAGATCATCGCCAGCTTGCCCTTCTGGAAGCCGTTGTCGGCGGAGTACTCGTCACCGAGACCGGCCTTGAACTTCTCGACCTTGTCGTGGCCACCGAGTGCGTCGATCAGCTTCTTCTGGAACTCGAACATCGCCTTCCAGCCGGGGTTGGTGGCGAGGTCCGACTTGCCGTCCGGGCCGATGAACGGCGCGCCGAAGTTCGGCGCCCAGTACTGGGCCTGGTTGGCGTAGAACGGCATCGACGGCAGGAAGCCGGCGACCTTGATCGAGCCGTCCGCGTTGTACTCGGTCAGCTTCTTGGCGTCCTCGAGCAGCTCATCCGTGGTCTTCGGCGGCGAGGTGACGCCCTTCGCCGCGAACATGTCCTTGTTGTAGTAGAAGCCGTAAACGTCGGCGAGCATCGGCATGGCGCACCGCTTGCCCTGGTACTCGGTGTAGTTGCGGACCGCTTCCGGGATTTGGTTCAGGTCGATCTTGTCGCGGTCGATGTAGGGCTTCAGGTCCTGGAAGCTGCCGGTGGAGCACCAGGCGCCCAGGTTGTCGGTGTAGAAGGAGATCGCGACGTCGGGCGGGTTGCCGCCGCGGATCGACTGCGTGAGCTTGTCGTCGTCCTGGTTGCCCTCGTGCTTGATCTCGATGTTCGGGAACTTCGCCTTGAGCTTGTTCAGGCCCGCGGTGACCACGCCGTACTCGCGGTCGGTGAACTTGGAGTACACGGTGATCGTGATCTTGTCGTCCTTGCCGGGCGCGGCGGCCGCGTCACCGCCGCTCGGGGCGGCGGCGCCGGAGCAGGCGCTCGTCAGCAGGACGGACGCCGCGGCGGCGGCCGCTAACAGGGCGCCTCGGCGGGTCCGGGTGGTAGGGGGCATGGCCCTCCTCCTCATCGGTTGGGGCTACTCGGTTGGGGACGGGGCGGAACGGGTGTTCGGGAGGGCCTCCGGGGTCTTGCCGAGTGGCTCTCCGACCGCGGGCCTGCGCGACCCGAGGAGCGTGGGGGTGACGACGCCGAAGACGTCCTCACGGGCGGTGGCCAGCGCGGACTGCAGCGCGCCGGCGCGGACGGCGTTGCCCTGCACCGAAGCGCAGCCGACGGGCGTGCGCGGCAGGACCAGCGCGTGCAGCTTTTCCTGCACCAGCGCGGCGAAGCTCTCACCGCCGGCGCGGCTGGTGTCCCCGCAGAGGAGCACGAGCTGCGGATCGGCGACCGCGACGAGGTTGGCGACACCGCCGGCGACGCGCCTCGCGAGGTCATGGAGGAAGGGGTGCTGCTTGCCGGCTTTTTCGACGGCGTCCCAGGCGGTTTCCGCCTGGATGCCGTGCGCGGCGGCCAAGCGGACGATCGCGGGCGAGTCGACCAGGTTGCCGAACCGGGCGCCGGCCTCGGGCCAGACGTCGCCGGTGTCCACGGTGGCGGGGTCGGGCACGCGCATCCAGTCGATCTCGCCCCCGCCGCCGGTGGCGCCGCGCAGCAGCCGCCGTCCGATGACGACCGCGCCGCCGACGCCTTCGGACAACCACACCATGACGAAGTCGTCGACGTCCTGGGCCTGCCCGACGCTCATCTCCTCGACGGCGACGAGGTTGACGTCGTTCTCGATGAGGACGTCGACGCCGAGGTCGTCGCTGAGCTTCTGCGGGACGTCGAAGCCGAGCCAGCCGGGGATGTGCGGGGCGGAGGAGAGCAGGCCGGTCCGCGGGTCGAACGCGCCCTGCGCGCCGATCACGACGTGGGCCAGCTGGTCACGGGTGATTCCGGCTTCTCCGGCGACTTTCTGCAGGGCGTCGCCGAAGGTCCCGACGACGTCGGCGCCTTCGTGGACGGGCAGCGGAGTCCGGTACTCGGCGAGCACGATCCCGGCGACGTCGGCGACGACGAAGTCGGCGATGTGCGGGGTCAGGTCCACGGCGGCGACGAAGGCGAGGGCGCCGTTGGCCGCCCAGAGCTGGGCGCGGGGGCCGCGTCCGCCGCCACGGACACCGGCCTTGATGACGAGGTTGTCCTGCTCGAGCCGGGTGATGAGCTGCGCGGTGGCGGGCTTGGAGAGCCCGATGGCGAGCTCGAGCTCGGCGCGCGTCAGCGGGCCCTCCCGCAGGAGGACCTCGATGGCGGCGCGATCGTTGATCTCGCGCAGCATCCGCGGGCTACCGGCTCGCACTCGTCCCTCCGGACTTAATTAGGATACTTTACAGACGGTTTCCGGGGACTGTAGTGAGCCGGGGCACAGCCGTCAACGGGCTTCGGAAACGGCCAGGTAACGCTTGGGCCCGCGCTGGGCCACGTGGCGGAAACACTTCCGCCGGCGGTTGTCGGCCTGGTCAGGGGATTTCCGCTTGCGGTGCCGGGGATGCTGGAGGCATGGACGTCGTCGCGCAGAGGGTCCGGACCACCTGGACCAAGCGGTCCCGCGGTGGCCCGGCGGCTTCGGTGCGCAACCGCGTGCCGGTGGCGTTTCCCCTGCCGGACGGTGCCCTGCTCCACGAGGTGAACGTCGACGAGTCGACCGGCTTCGAGCCGCGGTTCACGGTGCCGGACGCATTGGACGGCGTCACGCTCCGGGAGGCCGGCGGTTCGCTGGCGGTGCGGGTCGAACTGGCGCCGATGAGCTGGCCGCAACGGGACTGGCGCCCGTCGCCGGTCCATCTGCGGCCGGGCGAGTGGCTGCGCTGGCAGATCAACTACCGCTTCGGCTCGATGTGCGAGTGCGGCGCCCAGTGGCGGTACCGGCTGGAGACGCTGAACTTGGCCTACGGCACCGTCGCCGACTTCGCCGGCGAGCCGACCCACACGGTGATCGAACGAGGTGACCTGCGATGAACCCGTTTCCTCCGGCCGATGTGCTGGGCTGCCCGGTGCCGGTCGCGCGGTTCGTCGCGCGGACGGACCTCGCCGTCGTCGCGCTTCAGCACCTCGTCGCCTACCCGGCCGGGTGTGCCTTCACCGTGCACCTGAGCGTCCGGCGGGGGTCGCTGGACCAGACCACCTGGGACAGCATCGACGCCAGCCACGCCGGCGGGTTCCCCGGTCCCACGGACGCCGGCCTGCAGTTCCGGGTCAGCCGGGGTTCCTTGACCGAGATCGGCGGCGGCGCGAGCTCCGGCGACCGGCACTACCGGGGCGACCGGCAGCTCTGGCTGTCGCCGCTGCCGGCCGGCCCCTTCGAGTTCTCCGTCGAGTGGCGGCGGGTCGGCCTCGACCGCACCGCCACCCTCCTCGACGGACAGGCCATCACGGACGCGGCGAAGAACGCGCAGCCGTACTGGCCCTGACCCGCTACTTCAGGTGCCGGGCGAAGAACCGGCTCCCGTCGTCGCCCTCGAACGCCGGGATGCCGGTGTGGCCGCCCATGTTGGCGTGCAACGTCTTCTCCTGGGAACCGAAGGCGTCGAACACGTCCAGGGCGAGCTGCCGGTCGTTGCCTTCGTCGTCCCACTGCAGCAGGACCAGCAGCGGGATGGTGACCTGCCGGGCCTCGTCGAACATGCTGCGGGGCACGAAACTCCCGGCGAACAGCACCGCCGCCGCGATGCGCGGCTCGACCACCGCGAGCCGGGTGGCGATGGCGAGCACTCCGCCCGAGAACCCGGCCGGGCCGCCGATGCCGGGCTGCGCGAGGAGGGCGTCCAGAGTCGTCCGCCATTCCGGGACCGCCTGGTCGACCAGCGGGAGGACGAGCCGCTCGACGATCTCGTCGCCGACCGGCTCGCCGGCCTGGATCGCCCTGCGCAGGTCGGCGCGGGCCTCGTCGACGGCGGGGAGACGGGGCCGGTCACCGCCCCCGGGGAGCTCGATGGTGGCCGCGGCGTAACCCTCCGCCGCGGCCGCCTGGGCCCGGGCCGCCAGCCGGGGATACATCTTGGCCAGCCCGCCGGGGTGGCCCATCAGGATCAGCGGAGCCGGCGCGGACGTGGCGGGCGTCCACAGGATGCCGGGGATCTCGCCGAGGGTGAACTCGCGCTCGAGGACGCCGTCGTCGAGGCGCTGTTCGGTGGTGAATCGCATGGTCGTGCCTTTCGGGAGTGCGCTTGAGCGGCGCTCCCGGACGACCTATCGCCCGGCCGTGACCCCGGAGGGGAGCACCCACGTCGAAACGTTCACGGGTACCACCTCCTCGTTCTCTCGCACGGCCGTCGGGAGGGTAGCAGCGGCGGCCGGGCGAGAGCCAACGAGTTTCACTCCTCCGCGTCCGCCCAGGCCTTGAGCATCACGCGGGCGATGGACGAGTTCCCCGGCAGGATGATCTCCGCCGCGCCGCCCGCGATCGGAGTCGGCTTGGCGCCCTCGTTGCGCAGCTGGCTGTTCTCGAACGCCTCGCGCACCTCCTCGCGTGACACCCACAGCGCCTCTTCGATCTCGCCGTCCGCCGGGACCAGCGGCAACGAGCGATCCGCGCGGGCCGTGAAGCCCAGCATGATCGATCGCGGGAACGGCCACGGCTGGCTCCCGAGGTAGCGGACGTCCGACACGGCCGCCCCCACCTCCTCGCGGATCTCGCGCAGGACGCACGCCTCCAGCGACTCCCCCGCCTCCACGAACCCGGCCAGCACCGAATACCGCCCGGCCGGCCAGATCGGCTGGCGGGCCAGCAGCACGTGCGAGCCGTTCGTGCCCTCCTGCGAATGCACCAGGCAGATCACCGCCGGGTCGGTGCGCGGGTACTCCTCGCGTCCGTCATGAGTGCACTTGCTCGCCCAGCCGAACTGGATCAGTTCCGTCGGGTGGCCGCAGCGCGTGCAGAACTTGGCCTGACGACGCCAGTTCCGCAGCGCCTGCGCCGTCGTGAACAGCCCGGCCGACGTGTCGTCCAGCAGGTCTCCGTACCCGCGCAGCTCGACCCAGATCTCGCCGTCGGCGCTCGGGACCTCCTCGACGAAGCCCCAGCTGCCCGCCATCTTCACCGTGCCGGCGTCCCCCGACGGGCCGCCCGGCAGCGACCAGTAGTCGACGTCCTGCCACTCGCCGAGGAACACCGCGTCGGCCGGTGGCTCGGCGCCGAAGTCGATCGCCTTGCGGAACGCCAAAACGGACGAGCCCTCGACGACCGGCGTGCGCCCGGTGTCGTCCAAGAGGACGACCCGGGCGTCGGCCCAGCGCGACACCAGCCGCGAAGGGTTGGTGCGCAAGCCTTCCTGACGGTCCACAGTGGATCGCGACAGGGTGGGCAGGTCACCGAGGGAGAACGGGACGGACATCAGGCCGGCTCGCCCACGACGACGTCTCCGAGGGACACGAGCTTGCGTTCCAGCACCGCCGCGTCCCCGACGACCACGCCGGTGAACCGCTTGGGAGCGAAGAACTTCAGCGCCGCCTCGGCCACCTCGTCGGCGGTCACCGCCGCCACCCGCGCCGGGTGCTCGGTGAGCCACTCCAGGCTCAGCCCGGTCGAGGCCAGCGCCAGCACCTGGCCGGCCAGGCCGGACTGCGACGACGTCGACGTCAGCAGCGAGCCGATCGCGTACTGCCGCACCGACTCCAGCTCGTCGCCGGCCGGCGGGACCTGGCCGAGGCGGCCCAGCTCGTAGCGGGTCTCCAGCAGCGCCGGCGCGGTCGCCTCGGTGGCCGTGTCCGCGTCGACGTTGACCACCGCGGTGCCGTCGGTGAACTCGAACCCGGAGTGCGCGGAGTAGGTGTACCCCTTGTTCTCGCGGATGTTCTCGACCAGCCGCGACGAGAAGTACCCGCCGTAGGCCAGGTTCGCCAGCTGCAGCGCCGCGTAACCCGGGTCGGTGCGCGGCACGGTCTGCGCCGAAAGCCGGATCTGCGACTGCACGGCCCCGGCGCGCGGCACCAGCAGCACGTTCGGCCCGGTCAGCTCCGGCAGCGGCGGCAGCCGGACGGCGGAGCGGTCCGACGCCCAGCCGCCGAGCACCTTCTCCAGGTCGCCGATGACGGCCTGCGGGTCGATGTCGCCGACCAGCACCAGGACCGCACCGCGCGGCAGCACCGACGCCTGGTGCAACGCCCGGACCTGCTCGGGTGTCACGACGGCGACGTCTTCGGCCTTCGGGACCTCGCGCGTGGCGGGGTGGTCGCCGTAGCGGTGCTTCTGCAGCGCCTCCCGCGCGATCGTGCGCGGCTGCGTGCGCGACACGGCGATCCGCTCGACCAGCCGTTCCTTCTCGCGCGCGATCTCGTCGTCGGCGTAGGTCGCGCCGGTGAGGACGTCGCCGAGCACGTCGAGGAACGTCGGCAGCTTGTCGGCGAGCGCGGATCCGGTCATCACCAGGCGTTCCGGGTCGACGCCGGCGCCGATGTCGCCGCCGATCAGCGCCAGCTCGGCGTCGATCTCGATGCGGTTGCGGCGCGCGGTGCCGGTCAGGATCGTCTCGGCGAGCACCTCGGACGTCGCCGGGTGCAGCGCGTCGTCACCCGCGAACGGGATCCACAGCCGCGCCTCGACCATCGGCACGGTCGCCTTGCGCACGGCCAGCACGCGCAGGCCGTTCGAGAGTTCGGTGTCCACATGGGACAGATCGCCGGCGGCGCGCTGCTCGCCGAGCGGCGGCAGCGGGCGCGGCCCCCGCGCGGTGCGGCCGATCTCGTCCGCGCTGCGGTGCGTTGCTGAAGTCACTGCTCGTTGGTCCCTTCCGAAGCGGGCTTGACCACCAGGACGGCGCGCGCGTCGGGGCGCAGCGCCTTCGCCGCCGCCGAAACGGCTTCCGAGGTGACGGCGGACATCCGGTCCGCGAGCTTGTACACCAGCGACGCGTCGCCGTAGAGCAGTTCGAACGAGCCGAGCGCGAGCGTCCGGGAGACCAGCCTGTCGTGCTCGGAGTGCAGGCTCGCCGCCCAGCGGGCGGTGACCTTCCGCAGTTCCTGGGAGTCCGGCGGGTTCTCGGCGATCTTCTCCAGCTCGTCGTCCAGCGCGGCGAGCACGCGCTCGCGCGGCACCTCGTGCGGGTGGATCAGCGTGATGGTGAACGTGTCCGGGTCGCGGGCCTCGAACGGGCCGAACAGCCCGGCGCCGGCCCCGATGTCGACTACCAGGGGCTCCTTGTGCACCAGCCGCTGCTGCAGGCGGGAGCCGTCGCCGTCGGTCAGGACCCCGGCGAGCACCAGGTAGGCCAGGTAGCCGTCGACGTCGTTGATCGGGTCCGGCATCCGGTAGCCGATGCCGAGGGCGGGCAGCGGGGCGTGCGGGTCTTCGACCTCGCCGCGCAGTTCGGTGGTCGGCAGCGGCTCGGCGAAGGACGGCCGCTGCGGCGCGGGCCGGTGCGGGACGTCGCCGAAGTGCTGCTCGATCAGCTTCTTGGCGTTGTCGACCTCGAAGTCGCCGGCCACCGTGAGCACGGCGTTCGCCGGCGAGTAGTAGGTGTCGAAGAACGCCGCACAGTCTTCCACCGTGGCGCTCTCGAGGTCCTCGAAGCCGCCGTAACCGTTGTGCGCGTTGGGGAACGTCGAGTACAGGACCGGCGGCAGGGTGATCCACGGGAACCCGCCGTAGGGCCGGTTCAGCACGTTGAGCCGGATCTCTTCCTTGACGACGTCGATCTGGTTCGCCAGGTTCTCCGCGGTCAGCTTCGGCGCGCGCATCCGGTCGGCTTCGAGGAAGAGCGCGCGCTCCAGGGCGGCGCTCGGCAGCACCTCGAAGTAGTCGGTGTAGTCGGGGTGGGTCGACCCGTTGAAGGTGCCACCGCTGGACTGCACGTGCCGGAAGTGGGCGAGTTTCTCCAAGCTCTCGGAGCCCTGGAACATCAGGTGCTCGAAGAGGTGCGCGAACCCGGTGCGCCCCTCCGGCTCGGAGCGGAAACCCACGTCGTAGTGCACGCTGACGCCGACCACCGGCGCGGTCGCGTCGGGTGCGAGGACCACGCGCAGACCGTTGTCTAGGGAGTATCGGACGAGCTCGGGATCGGCCATGGCCCCACCCTACGACGGCTCGGCGCCTCCTGGCTTCCCGGCTGGCGGGTGAGAACCGGTGTCCGCGGCCGCGGTGGCGAGCAGCCGCCCGCGGTGGGCGCCCGCGAACGTGCCCGCGAGCGCCGTCGCGAAGGATCCGGCCTGGTCAGGGCCGATCTCGCCGTCGTGCCAGTACACCGGCGGCGGGTGCTCGAGGCCGTCGAACGCGGCCACCCAGGGGCCTAGTTCGCCCAGAGCTGACGCGTACGGCAGGCCGCGGGAGAACACCAGCTCGCGCTGCGGCTTGTCGAAGTCCTTCGCCCGCGTCGTGGCGAGCTGCTCGGCGACGCCGCGAAGCCGGCGCGCGACCTCCGCGCCCGCGTGCCGGCGAGCGGGCAGCGCGGCCGAGACGGCGACGGCGGCGGCCCCGGCCAGCGTGAGGATGACGCCGAGCTGGGCGTACCCGGCGGTCAGCGCGAGCAGGATCGTCAGGAACACGCCGTAGAAGACGACCCGGGTCCCGGCCCGCCCGAGCCGCCGCGTCGCGAACCAGCCACGCCGGACGACGTCGGCAGTCAGCTCGGCCCGGGGGATCTCGACGTGCCGCTGCCGCAGTTCGGCGAGCGTGACCGAGTCCTCCCCGTCCGCCGGCAGGACGGCTTCGAAGACGGCACGCTCGAAGGGCGTCAGGTGCTCGTCGGGCGGGTTGCGGCGGGTCAGCCGGGAGCCGTCGCTCACCCAGAGGTAGTTGCGGACGGCGAGGTCGAGCACGGTCGCGGCCAGGTCGGCGGGCCCGGCGCGGCCGTGCAGCAGCAGGCCGACGTGCCCGGGCAGCACCCCCGCCGGCGACGCGAACTCACCGGACTTGGAGACCAGTTCGGCCTTCGACGACGCCCCGGCGGCGGTGTTCCTGCGGCGTGCCAGAGCCACGAAAGCGGCCGCGGCCAGCAGGAGCGCGCCGAAGCCCGCCCACGCCCAGCCGACCGGGGCGGTGAGCACGAACGCGCCGGCGATCGTCTTGGCGGGGACGAGTTCCGCGTTCTCCGGGACGGTGCCCGCGGGCAGCTCGACGGTCGTCGTCATCCGCTCGCCCGCCGCGAGGTTCTGCTGGCTGAACCTCGTCAGCCCGGCGTGGTCGATCTGCGCGGCGGCGCACGAAAAGTCGGAGTCCGACGGCCCGGCGAGGCAGTCGACGGCAGTGGGAATCTCCGGCGCCGCGAAGGAGGCGCGGATGAACTTCAGGTCGGTGCTCCAGCCACCGGCCAGCTCCCAGGTGACCCGGTTGCCGGCGACCGCACCGTCCACTGTGTACCGGACGATCGACGTGCCCGCGGTGAGGTGGACGGTGAACGCGTCCGCGTCCACTTGGGCGTTCCCGCTGCCTTCGAGGACGACGTCGCGGACGCCGTAGACGCGGTCGCGGTGGTGCGGCGCGGCAACCCGCAGCGGGACACGGCGGTCCATCGTGACGCCGTCGGGCACGGAGATCGCTTCGGCGACCGAGAGCGAGCCGTCGCGCTCGACCTTGAGCTGGATCTCGGCGCTCTGCGGCACGGTGGGCAGCGGCGGCTCGTCCCCCGGCGCGGCCGCCAGGAAGAGCGCGAGGACCACTCCGGCGAGCACGGTCAGCGGGACGCGCGGGTGGACGCGGTGAGCAGCCCGTCGAGCGCCGTCAGGAACGACGGGAAGTGCGTGCCGAAGCGGCGCAGGTCCTGGTCGGACTCCATACCGCCGTACCAGTAGAGCCCGGCCGAGCCGTCCGACGCGGGGTTGAGCGCGGCGAAGGTGCCGAGCCAGCGTTCGGTGTCGCCCAGGACGACCGCGTACGGCAGCGAGCGCGAGAAGACCATCTCGCGGTCGGCCGGCGGGATGTCCTCGGCCTTGGCGGTGTGGAGGTAGTCGAGCAGGCCGCGGACCTGGCCGACGAGCACCCGGCCGCGCGCGGTGCGCGAAGGCAGCAGGGCGGCCGCCGCGGCGACGGCGAGCCCGGCCAGCGCGACCGCGACGCCGAGCAGCGCGTCGCCGATCGTGAAGGTGAGGACCGCGGTGGCGGCCGCGCCGAGGGCGAAAATGCCGGCGCCGAGCCAGGTCAGGCGGCCGCGGGCGGTGTCGGGGCGGCGGGAGAACCAGCGCTTGGTGACGACGTCGGCGTACATGGCGTCGCTGATCTTGCGCAGGTCGAGCCGGCCGCGGGTGCGCAGCTGCGACACCAGGACGGCGTCGGTGCCGGCCGGCAGGAGCGTCTCGTAGACGGCGCGTTCGAAGTCGTGGAGGTGCTCGTCCGGCGGGTTGCGGCGGGCGATTTGCCAGTCTTGTTCCGGTACTTCGGCGAGCCAGAGGTAGTTGCGGACGGCGAGGTCGACGACGGTGGCGCTGATGTCGACGACGTCGACGGTCTCGTCGACGACGGTGCCGACCTGGCCGGGCAGGACGCCGTCGGGGCTGGCGAAGAAGACGCGGTCACCGTCGCGGAGCAGGACCTCGACCGGGCCGGTGGCGGTGGTGAGCGCGCCCGCGTCTTCCTTGCGGCGGCGCTGGACGTGGATGCCGCCGGCGATCAGGAAGACGAGCAGGAGGGCGAAGGCGATGCCGGTCAGCGGGGTGAAGGCGAAGGCGGTGGCGAAGAGGCCGACGTCGGCGAACTTCGCGTTGGCCGGGACGGTGCCGGCGGGGAGGCCGACGAGCAGGTCGACGCGATCACCGGGCCGGACGTCGTTCTGTTCGAGGCGGACGACGCCGGTGTGGTCGAGCTCGGCGAGGGTGCAGCGCTGGCTGGAGCCGATCGGGCCGGCGAAGCAGTCCACTGGGGACAGTCGCGGGGACGGCGCGAGGAAGGAGGCAGTGAGCTTCGCGAGCGGGGTGTCGAATCCGCTGGCGACCTGCCAGCGGGCTTGCTGGCGGCCGTTTTGGTCGGCGATGGCGCCGTCGACGGTGTAAGTGACGGTGGACGTGCCGCCGGTGAAGGTGAGGACGAGCTGGTCACCGGTGAGCTGGCTGGTGGCGGCGCCTTCGGTTTTGATGTCTTTCGCTTCGAAGACGCGGTCCTGGTCGTCGCCGGCCGAGACTTTCAGGGGGACGCGCGAGGTGAGCTGCTTCCCGCCGGGGACGGTGACCTTCTCGGTGACCTGGAGGGAGCCGTCACGGAGGACCTTGAGGGCGACGTCGGCGGTGGCGCCTTCGGGCGGCTGGACGTTTTCGCCGTTGAGCTGCTGAGGCTTCTTGGCCTGTTCGGAGGGCTCGTTCGGCAGGACGGGCCCGGCGGAGGGGCCCTGCGCGGCGGCGGGCCCGGCGGTCAGCACGACCATCGCGGCGACCGCGGCCGCTGTCCCCCATTTGCTCAACACAGCACCACACCCTAGAGCACCCGCTCTATGCTGACGCCCGGAACGGCGAGATCTCCGCAGGTACGCCGCTTCCGACGGGGAAATCGCACGGGGGGTTCCGCTTTCATGACGCAAGGCCCGCAGGGTCCTGGCTCCGGTCCTGGTCCTGGTCCGCACGACCCGCGGCGGCCGGTGCCGCCACCGGGGGCTCGGCCGTTGCCGCCGCCGGGGGTCCGGCCGCTTCCGCAGGGGCGGCCGGGGCAGGGACCGGGTGGCGCGCCGGGGCAAGGCGCGGGGCCTAGTGAAGGCGGTGCTCCGCAAGCCGGATCGCCCCAGGCACCCGGCGCAGCTTCGCAGCAAGGCCCTGGGCCCGGCGGAACGCCGGGTCAGGGCAGGCCCGGTGGGCCGGGGCAGGGTGGAGCGCCGCATGGCCGGCCGAACCAAGGCCCCGGCGGGCAGCCGGGCCAGCCGCCGCACGGTCCCGGCCAGGGCCCCGGCGGGCAAGCGCCGCACGGCGCGCCCGCCGGGCCGGGACAAGGCGGCGCACCGCGAACCGGACCGTTCCCAGCGCCCGGCAGTGCTCCGCAGCAAGGCCGAGGCCCCGCCGGGCAGCCGGGCCAGCCGCCTCGCGGCCCGGCCGGTGCCCCTGGCCAAGGCCCGCAAGGACCCGCCGGCGCGCCCGGGCGGCCGCCGCAAGGCGCGCAATTCCCCGGCCAACCGCCGCGGGGTCCACAAGGCACCCAAGGCTTTCCCACCCACGGCCCGCCGTCCGGCGCCTACCCCCGTCCCGGCTTCCCCGCCGGCGCACCCCTCCCACCTCCGGCCGCGGCCGCTCCACCCGCCTTCACCCCCACCTACGCCGGCCCACCTCCCGGCGCCCCCTTCGGCCCTCGCTTCGCGCCCGGCTATCGGCCCTACGTCGCCAAAAAGTCGAACACCGGGGTCATCGTCGCCGTCGCGATCATCGGGATCGTCGCCGTCGTCGGGGGGCTTGTCGCGGCCGTCGCGCTGATCGGGGGCAACACCCGGCACGTCGCCGACGCCGGCTACTCCAGCACCTACCCCTCCGACACCTACGAAACCACCTCCGCCGACGAGACCACCGCGACCACGTCGTCCACCGAAGAGACGACCACCAGCGATACCACCGAACGCACGACCCGCACGTCCGAGACCCCGCGCGGCCCCCGCTCGGTCGTCGCCACCGGCAACAACCCCCTGTTCGCCAGCGCCGACTACGGCCTGCAGAACGTCTCCTGCTCGCTGAGCCGCTGGGCGACCGACCAGAACAGCGCCACCCGCTTCTTCCAGTCCGCGATCGCGTGCCTCGACGCGATGTGGTCGCGCATGCTCGGCGCCGTGAACCTGCCGTTCCGGTCGCCGAACCTGTCGGTGCCGCGGTCGCTGTCGGAGTCGTCGACGCCGTGCGGCAGCGGCGGCACGACCACCGGCGTCACGCCGTTCTACTGCCCCTCGAACGACACGATCTACATGCCGATGGACCGCATCGAGATCGACGTCTGGGGCAACCACCCCGGCCCCTACCTGTCGATCCTGGCCCACGAATACGGCCACCACGTGCAGAACCTGGCCGGCATCAGCGAGGCGTACGGCGACCAGCGCTACGACGCCGGCGCCGACTCGGCGGTCGGCCTGGAGCTGTCGCGGCGGATGGAGCTCGAGGCGCAGTGCTTCTCGGGCATGTTCCTCGGCTCGGCGTCGGTCTCCGGCGGCTCGGTCGACAAGAACATCTACAACGAGGCCTGGAACGCCCAGGACCGCGGCGACGACTACGCCCGCAACGGCAAGCGCGACCACGGCAGCGCCAAGCACAACATCTCCTGGTGGCAGCACGGCGCGACCAAGAACCGCAACCAGCAGTGCAACACGTGGCTCTCGGCGTCGGGAGACGTCTCCTAGCCCGGCGGGGTGAACGGATTTTCGGCGGGAACCACCGGGGTCCCGGACGGCGGAGTCGGCGGATCCGCGGCAGCCGAACCGGTGGAGCCGGTCGCAGCCGGCCAGGGCGAGGGCTGAGCCTGCGCCGCCGCGAACGGCTGCCCACCCGTGGCCATGGACCCGACCTGAGCACTTGCCGAATACCCCGGCGCCGGAAGGTGCCCTCGCGCCGCCGCCACCTGAGCCGCGTACGCCTGCACCGCCCGGGCGTGGTCCCGGTTGCGCCGTTCCGCCAGCACCGCCGCCAGGAACGCCCACGGCGGCACCCCGGGCGGCACCGGCGTCCCCAGCGCGTTGCCCACCTGCTGCGCCAGCTTCCAGCCCAGCGCGTGCGACGCTTCCGGCGCCAGCTGGCTGAACCGCGCCAGGAACTGACGGCTGGCCAGCGCGAGGTCGTCCGGGAGCCGCGTGAGGTCGAGCTGGGCTGCCCAGCCCTCGAGGCCCGGGGGCATGCCGATCGCCGGGTAGGCCACGCCTTCCGGCGCGCGGTCGCGGACCACCAGCGTCCCGGCGAGGAAGTCGCCGACGCGGCGGCCGTCCGACGAACACAGCGACACGATCACCGCCACCGCCCCGAACACGCCGAGCGCCCAGAAGTCGATGACGAACCCGGCGAGCCCGCGGGTCAGCGCGTGGCGGAAGCGGATCGGCCCGCCGTCGACGCGCACCACGCGCAGTCCCACCGCCATCTTGCCCAGGGAACGGCCGCGCGAGAGCGTCTCGAACAGCACCGGGTAGCCGACCATGATCAGCACCACGACCACCAGGATGAGGGTCAGCGCGAGCGACTCGTCCTCGCCCGGCACGGTGAGCGTGAGCACGAAGAACGCGCCGATGAACAGCGCGAACTGCACGAGGACGTCGAGCATCATCGCCAGCGCGCGGCTCGCGAGCTTGGCGACGTGCAGGTCCAGGACGACGGCTTCGCCGGTGACCAGCTCGGATTCCTCGTGCACACGGCCCAGCGTAGCGACGGATAGGGTGGTCGGCGTGGATGTGGACGTCTTCGTCGCGACGCACTCGGCGGAGTGGAACCGGCTCGGCGAGCTGACCCACCGCGGCGGCAAGCTGACGGGGGCGGAGGCCGACGAGCTGGTGACGCTCTACCAGCGGACCGCGACGCACCTGTCGATCGTCCGCTCGGTCGCGCCCGACCCGGCCCTGGTGAGCCGGCTGTCCGGGCTGGTCGCACGCGGGCGGAGCGCGATCTCCGGGTCGCACAACCCCGCGTGGCGCGAGGTCGCGCTGTTCTTCACGCGCCGTTTCCCGGCCGCGGTGTACCTCTCGCGGCGCTGGTGGATCCCGGCGGCGGTGGTGTCGATCGCGGTGATGGCGGTGATCGCCGTCTGGGTGGCGCGCGACCCGAACGTCCGCGCGTCGATCGGGTCGGCGGACGAGCTGAACCAGCTGACCAAGCCCGGCGGCGAGGCGGAGAGCTACTACTCGACGGGCCCGGCGACGTCGTTCGCGGCGCGCGTGTGGACGAACAACGCCTGGGTGGCGGCGACGTGCCTGTTCCTCGGCGTCGCGCTGGGCCTGCCGGTGATCGGCGCGCTGTGGATGAATTCCCTCAACGCGGGCCTGATCATCGGCGCGATGAGCGCGGCCGGCCGCGGCGACGTGATGATCGGGCTCCTGCTCCCCCACGGGTTGCTGGAGCTGACGGCGGTGTTCATCGCGGCGGGCACGGGGCTGAAACTCGGCTGGACGGTGGTCGACCCGGGCCGCCGGTCCCGGACGGCCGCGCTGGCCGAACAGGGCCGGTCGGTCGTCGTGATGGCGCTGGGGCTGGCGTGCGTGCTGTTCGTGTCCGGGCTGATCGAGGCGTTCGTGACGCCGTCGGGCTGGCCGACGTGGGTCCGGGTGGGCATCGGCGTTTTCGTCGAGGTGGCGTTCCTGGTCTACGTTTTCACGCTCGGCCGGCGCGCGGCGAAGGAAGGCGAAGTCGGCGACCTCGACGCGCGCGACGCCGGGGACGCCTTGCCCGAATCAGCATAGGCACGAGCCCTCGAAGGCGATCGACGATCCGTCCTCCAGCCCGGCCGTTCCCACGAACCGCGCCTCGAACTCCCCCACGTCCGTCAACACCAGCTTCGGGCTCGACGCCGTCCCGTCCGGGCCCGTCTTGACCGACACCGTCTCACCGCCCCCTTCGAAAACCAGGGAGTTCTTCGGCCGCGCGGCCCGGACGAAGAACGTCACCGGCACATCGGCCGCCGGCTGGCCGTTCTCGCCGATCACCCGGACCACGAACGGTGCTCCCGGATCCTTCGACGCCAAGCGCTGGCCGTTGCCCGAAAGAATCGCCAACGTCCGGCCGCCCGCCGCCCACGTGTTCGCGATTCCCGTCAGGGAACAGACTTCCTGGTACAGCCGGGCGCCCGCGGTCGCGCCTTCCGCGGTCAAGCACCGTGCCGTCGCGATGTTCGCGATCTCGACCAGCCCCGGCAGTCCCGCCACCCGCCGCCACGCCTGGTGGTTGTCCGCCGCGTCGCAGGCGGCCATCTTCACCGCCACGCCGTCGACCGGGCTCGCCGCCGCCAGGCACTGTCCACTCTGGACGTTCGTGAACCGCTGCGAAGCGTACGTCCACTTCGCGCCCGCGTCCGCCGCGTCGGCCAGCACCGGCTTGCCGTCGACGACCGCCAGCGACAGCTTGCCGCCGCCGTCGGCCAGGTAGACGGGAGAACCGTCGGCCGCGGGTGCCGCAGAGATCGCCAGGGCCACCGCCATGAGCTTCCACATGCTTCGGGCTTAACAGGGTCGCGCACCTCGCACCACCGCAGCCACACTCGTGAGTGAGAAACAGGGTTAGAACACTGTTTCTCACTCACGACATCTTTAGAGCCGGCCGGCCGCCTTCAACGCCAGGTACCGGTCCGCCAGCGCCGGCGGCAGCTCCTCCGGCACCGCGTCCACGACGCTGACCCCGTGCCGCGCCAGGCGTTCGGTCACCCGCTGCCGCTCCGCCGTCGTCCGCGACGCCGCCGCCGCGTCGTACACGGCTTCCGCGTCGCCCCGGCCGGTGAGCATCTCCGCGACCCGCGGGTCCGCCACCGACGCCACGATCAGCTCGTGCCGCGCGGTCAGCGAGCTCAGCACCGGGAACAGCCCCTCCTCCAGCGGCGCCGCGTCGAGGCCGGTCAGCAGCACCACCAGCGAACGGCGCCGGGTGCGCTGGAGCACCTCCGCGACCATCCCGCGCGCGTCGGTCTCGACGAGCGACGGCTCGATCGGCGCCATCGCGTTCACCAGCGACGTCAGCAAAGCCGCCCCCGACGAACCCTGCACGGCCGCCCGCAGCCGGCGGTCGTACGCCAGCAGGTCGACGCGGTCGCCGGCGCGGGAGGCCAGCACCGCCAGCAGCAACGCCGCGTCCATCGCCGCGTCCAGGCGCGGGGCGTCGCCGACCCGGCCCGCCGACACGCGGCCCGTGTCCAGCACCAGCACCACGTGCCGGTCGCGCTCCGGGCGCCACGTCCGGACCATCACATCCGCCGCCCGCGCCGTCGCCCGCCAGTCGATCGAGCGGACGTCGTCGCCGATCACGTACTCGCGCAGCGAGTCGAACTCCGTGCCCTGCCCGCGGATCAGCACCGCGCTGCGGCCGTCGAGCTGCTGCAGCCGCGCCAGCCGCGACGGCAGGTGCTTGCGGCTGTGGAACGGCGGCAGCACGCGGACCGTCCACGGCACCTCGTGCGAACCCTGCCGCGCCGCCAACCCCAAGGGCCCCACCGACCGGACCGTCACCCGCGCCGCCGTCCGGTCACCGCGGCGCGAAGGACGCAACGCCGTCACCAAAGCCCGCCGCTCCCCCGCCGGAACGCGCAGGACGTGCCGGTCGTCAGCGCCCGCCGAAGGCGGCCACGCGTCGCGCAGTTGTCCCCGAACCGGGCGGCCACCGGGGTTCGCGACGACCAGCGTTACCTCGCACGGCTCGCCGAGCCGCACCGACGTGTCCCCCGACCGCCGGAAAGCGAGCGGCCGCACGCTCCCGGCCAGCACGAGGTCGACGACCACGAGCAGCACGAGCACGCCGCCGACCGCCAGGATCCCGGTCGTCGACGGCACGAGCAGCCCGACCACCAGCGCGCCGAACAGCGCCAGCAGCCCGAGCCTTCCGGTGACGGCCATGTCAGCGCGGCACGGGCACGGACGCGAGCACGCGGTCGAGCACGCCGTCCGCGGTGACGCCCTCCAGCTCGGCTTCCGGCCGCACGTCCAGGCGGTGCCGCAAAGCGGGCCGCGCCAGCGCCTTGACGTCGTCGGGCGTCGCGTAGTCGCGCCCGGCCAGCCATGCCCAGGCCCGGGTGACCGCGAGCAACGCCGTGGCACCACGGGGAGAAACGCCGATGCGCACCGACGGCAGCTGCCGCGTCGCCCGGCACAGGTCGACGACGTACCCGATCACCTCGGGCCCGATCGTCACGCGCGCCACGGCTTCCCGCGCGGCCGCCAGCTCCGTCGCGCCCGCGACCGCCTTGAGGCCCGCCGCCGCGAGGTTGCGCGGGTCGAAGCCCTGCGCGTGCCGCCACAGGATGCCGATCTCGTCCTCACGCGACGGCGTCGGCATGGTCAGCTTCAGCAGGAACCGGTCCAGCTGCGCCTCGGGCAGCGGGTAGGTGCCCTCGTACTCCACCGGGTTCTGGGTGGCGATCACGATGAACGGGTCGGGCAGCGGCCGCGTCTTGCCGTCGAGCGAGACCTGCCGCTCCTCCATCGCCTCCAGCAGCGACGACTGCGTCTTCGGCGGCGTCCGGTTGATCTCGTCGGCGAGCAGCAGGTTCGTGAACACCGGCCCCTCGCGGAAGGAGAACTCGCCGCTGTGCGCGTCGTAGACGATCGAGCCGGTGACGTCGCCGGGCATCAGGTCCGGCGTGAACTGCACCCGCGTGGTCTCCAGGTCCAGCGCCGCCGCCAGCGCCCGCACGAGCAGCGTCTTCGCCACACCCGGGACGCCTTCGAGCAGCACGTGCCCCCGGCAGAGCAGCGCCAGGATCAGCCCGGTGACCGCGGCGTCGTTGCCGACGACGGCCTTGCCGACCTCGGCACGCAACGCGATCAGCGCGTCCCGGGCCCCAGTCGCGTTCTCGCTGGTCAAGATCGCCCCACCTCTCGTTCCACCCTGTCCAGTTCGCCGGCCAGCCGGACCAGCGCGGGGTCGTCCGGCACCGGCGGGCCGTGGAGCACCGCGCCGACGTCGTTGGCCGGCCGCCCGGTGCGCGTGCTCACCGCGGTCACCAGCGCCGCCGCGTCGGCGTCGCGCGGCAGGCCCAGCACGGTCCGCAGCCGGCTCCGCGCCGCCTCCCGCAGCGTCTCGCCCGCGTGTCCCGCGGCCTTCGCCCGCCGGTACAGCCGGGCGCGTCCTTCGGCGGTTTCGGCCGCCCGCACCACGATCGGCAGCGGCTCGGTGACCACCGGGCCGAGCCGGCGTGCCCGCCACAGCGCCAGCAGCGCCACGGCGATGAACGCCTGTGCGGCACCGTAGTACCAGCCGTCGGGAATCAGGTCGAAGATCGACTTGCGGGTGTCGTCCAGCGCCGGGTCCGTCGTGGACGGCAGGTACCAGACGAGCTTCGGGTGCTGCCCGAGCAGGTGCAGCCCCAGCGCCGCGTTGCCCTCGTCGGCGAGCCGCGAGTTGGTCAGCGGTGCCGGCGAGCCGAGCAGCGTCGTCATGCCGCCCGCGTCGGCGAGTTGCAGCAGCGTGCCGCCGCCGTCTTCGCCGGGGTAGCACGAACGCGCGCCGGGCGAGGCGTACCCGATGCCGCCGAGGGTGACGTCGCCCGCCGCGACCGCCGCGGCGACCGTGCACTGCGGGCTCAGGGTGCCGAGGTCGCTCTGGCCGACCGGGCGCACCAGCGGCAGCGAGTCGCGTAGCGTCGGCGCTCCCGGCGTCACGAGGACGACGTCCGCGGCGTGCTGCCGCAGCGCGTCGAAGCGCTTCGCCGGCACGAGGTCCGGCTGGGTGACCAGCAGCGTCGCGTCTTCGGTGATCGCGTCGTCGGCTTCGTCGGCGGTGTGCGCCGTCCGGATGTCGACGCCCTGGTCCTGCAGGAGCTGCGCGAGCGCGTGGGCGCCGCCGGGTTCGTACGAGCCGGGTTCGAGCGCGCCGTGGGCCTGCTCGCCGCGGCCGAGCAGGAGCAGGGCGCCGGCGGCGAAGATCAGGGCGACGAGGGCCAGCGGGATGCGGGCGCCGCGCCAGATCCGGCGCACGTCCGGCGAAACCGAGGTGCTCACGAGGCCGCCAGGGCGACCGGCTTTTCCCGGCGGCAGCGTTCGTCCAGCTCGGTCAGTGCGAGGTAGGCCACTTCGGTGCCTTCGCGGCCGCCGTAGTGGACGTCGTCGAAGAGCCGCGCGCCTTCGCGCAGTTCCGCGGCGACGTTCGGCAGCAGGACCCCGGCCTCCGCGGCGGCCTCGTCGGCCGTGCGGCCCGAGCGGGCGTCGAGCAGCGCGCGTTCCTCCAGCGCCCGCACGACGGCCCGGAAGCGGTCGCGGACGGCGTCGTCGTATCGCCCGGCCGCGGCGGCTTCGGCGGCCGAGCGGCGGTAGTCCTCAGCGCTTTGGCGCTTACCGCCGAACACCGTCCCACCGGCCCGGGACGCGCGGGCGACCTTGCCGGTGCGCAGCCGGACCACGACGACGAGCACGATCAGCAGCACGAGGACGAGCAGCACGCCCCAGATCCCGCCCGGGACCACCGAGGACACGCCGTTGAGCAGCTTCTCGAGCTGCTCGCCGAGCCACTGCCCGATCTGCTGGAGGAAGTTCGGCTTGGCGTCCCGGTACTTCGGGTCGGTCAGTTCTTCCGCCGCCGCGCGCCGCGCAGTGTCCCGGTCGATGTCGACCGGGACGTCGGCGAGCAGCGGCGTCACCATGCCTGCGGCGGCTGCACCCCGGCCGCGCGGGCCAGCTCGATGTCCATGCCTTCGCGGCGCATCCGCTGGTCGAGGTAGACGATCACGGTGACCAGCGTGACGAACGGGATCGCGATCGTGCCGGACACGATCTGCCCGGCCGACTGCAGCAGCAGGTCACCCGTGCTGGGCAGGGTCACCTTGCCCGGGTTCAGCACCTGGTCGAAGACGCCGGTGCCGAGGGCGAACGGCAGCTGGATGATGTTCTCGAAGAGCGACTGGATGACCCGCGCCAGCAGCAGGATGCCCAGCACCCGCCAGAACGCGCCGCCGACCAGCTTGATCGACCGGGCGAACGCCTGCCGGAACGTCCCGCGCTCCAGCACGAGCGCCGGCACGGCCAGCGCCCAGAACACCCAGGCCAGCACGCCCGGGATGATGCAGAGCATCAGGCCGATCGTGGTGACCAGCCCGTAGACGAACGCCACGCCGAGCAGCGGCAGCAGCCGGGGCTGCACCTCCCGCCACGCGATGCCGAACGTGACCTCGCGGCCCAGCGCGGCCCGGCCCATCACCGAGGCCATCAGGCCGGTGGTGACCGCCAGCAACAGGGTCGAGATCAGCAGCGTCGGGATCAGCACGAGGAAGAGGTCGCCGAACGTGCCGAACACGGCGTCGCGCAGCTCCTCCTCGGTCGCGCCCGGGCCGAGGGTCGCCGTCGTGGCGAGGTTCTCGAAGTCGGCGAGGATGTACTTCTGCACGAGGAACGTGATCCCGGCCGTGAGCACCGCCATCACCGCGCCGATGCCGAGGATCAGCAGCGGGTGCCGGCGGATCGCGGTGATCGCGCCGTCGAGGATGTCGCCGATGTTGAGCGGCCGCAGCGCGATCACGCCGGGCTTGCCGAGCCCGTGCGGGCTCCAGCCCTGCGGCTGCCGGTACGGCTGCTGGTACTGCTGCTGCCCGGTGAACGGCGGCAGCGCGTCGGGCTGCCAGCTGGGCGGCCGCTCCCAGCCCGGCGGCGTCGCCGGTCCGGGGGTCGCCTGGGCGTCCGGCGGCTGCCACCCGCGCGGCGGCGTCGCCGGTGACGCGGAGTGGTCTTCGGCCGGCTTCGAATCACCCGATCCGGGCGAGGGAATCTGCGGGATGCCCTGGCTGGGTGTCGGCGTGTCGTCGCCCTGGCCGCCGGGCGCGCCACCGGTGTCTGTCATCGAAGCCCCTCGCCTGCAGTACCTGCTTGCCGACACTCTTTCAGAGCCGCTCGCACCCGGCCAGACCTGGGGTGACGTCCGTGCGCGGTGACGCCGTGCGCACGGACGGGTGCGAAAGGCCCCGTTCCCCCGATATGCTGAATGGCGGGATCGGGTACCCCCGGTCCGTACCGAGACCCTTCGGGACTGCCTAGTGACGCAACCGCCCCACGGCCGGGTACCGCCTCGCGGAACCGTCCAGCCGCCGCCGGTGCCGGATGCGCAACCGGATCTTCCCTGGCTGGGCCGCCCCCACACCGTGTCCGCGCCGAAGCGTCGTTCGCCGGCGGCAGTCATCGGGGTGAGCCTCGGGGCGGTGGCCGTGCTGGTGCTCGGGCTCGTCGCGATCGTCGTGCTCAACCGCGGTGAGACGCCGCTCGCCAACCCGAACTTCCGGGACAACCCGTCGTCGCAGGACGTCCCTTCGCAGCTGCAGCCCGGCGGCGCGGGCGCCCCGGCCTCGGTGTCGAGCCAGCCGTCCCAGACCTCGGCACCCAGCGCGACCGGGCCGCAGAAGATCCTCAAGCTCGCCGACCACCCGATCCTGCAGGACCCGAACGCCGGTCTGCAGAACCGCGTCTGCACGCTGCCGACGTGGCAGAGCACGCAGGCGGGCGCGGAAGCGTTCTTCACCGCGGCCAGCAAGTGCCTGGACGCCGCGTGGGGCCCGTTCCTCTCCGCTTACGGCCTGCCGTTCACGCCGCCGGCGCTGCACTTTCCGACCGGCGCGAGCTTCGAGACCGAGTGCGGCACCATCCAGGTCGGCATCGCGACCGCCGCGTACTACTGCGAAAACAACCTGTACGTCCCGTTCCGCGGGCTGCAGACCGACCAGTACGGCAACAACCCCGGCGTCTACCTGGCCCTGTTCGCCCACGAGTACGGCCACCACGTCCAGGAGGTCGCCGGGCTGATGGACGCGGCCTGGCAGAAGATCTACGAGGCCGGCCAGAACAGCCCGGCCGGGCTCGAGATGTCGCGGCGCAAGGAACTGCAGGCCCAGTGCTTCTCGGGCATGTTCCTCGGCGCGCACGTCGACCAGGGCGGCACGATCAGCCGCGACATGTACAACAAGGCCTGGAACGACCAGGAGACCCGCGGCGACAACACGTCCCGCAGCCACGACCACGGGACGAACGCGCACTACGCGTCGTGGTGGCGAGCGGGCGCGACGAGCAACCGGATCGCCGACTGCAACACCTTCGCGGCGCCGTCGTCCGAGGTCAGCTGACCTTCGGCGCCGGCTTCGGCCGCGAGGGGATGCTCAGCCAGAGGTAGACGAACATCCCGCCGGAGAAGCACGCGAACACCAGCAGGGCCATGCCGATCGGGCGGCGCGCGTCCGAGGCGCCGGCCGAGGTGTCCGCGGCGCGGACGGTGACCGTGCCCTGGTCCGGCAGTTCTTCCGGGACACCGACGTCGACGCGCTCGCCCTGGCCGTGCCCGCAGCCGTTGAGCGTGCCCTCGTGGGTCTTCCCGGCGACGGTGAACTTCACGGTCTCGACCGCGTCCGGGCGGTCGCACGGCGCGGGCTTGGTGACCTCGGCCGTCACCGGGGCGCCGAGGTCTTCGTTGGAGATGCCCAGCAGCCCCGGCCCGGCGAGCCAGGCGAGCAGCACGATGAGCACGCCCGCCGCGGCGGGGATCGCCACCGTGGGCCACTTGAGATCGAGTGATCGCGGGGGCACTTCGCCATGGTTCCAGATCCGGCGGGCAAAACCCAGGCGGCCTGGTCCCGGTCAGCGGCGAACCGGACCTACCGCTCGATCTTCTCCGCCTGCGTCACCTTCTTGACGTAGAGCAGCTTGTCGCCCGGCTCGATGGCGTCGGCCTGCGGAGCGTCCACGCGGTACAGGACGCCGTCGCGGACCAGGCCGAGGACGAGGTCGGACAGGTGCCGCGGCGACCCGCCTTCCTCCGCCGGCTCGACCGGCCGCTCGGCGATCGCCAGGCCCGATTCGGGCGTGAGCAGGTCCTCCATGATGTCCACGACCAGCGGCGTCGACGTCGCCATCCCGAGCAGCCGCCCGGCCGTCTCGCTGGAGACGACGACCTGGTTGGCGCCCGACTGCTTCAGCAGGTGGACGTTCTCCGCCTCCCGCACCGACACCACGATGTGCGCCTTGGGCGCCAGCTCGCGGGCGGTGAGCGTGACGAGCACCGCCGTGTCGTCGCGGTTCGGGGCGACGACGACCGCGCGCGCGTGCTGCACGGCGGCGACGCGCAGGACGTCGGAGCGGGTGGCCGAGCCGTGCACGGCGACGAGGCCGAGGGCGCTCGCCGCGTCGAGGGCCTGCTGGTCGGTGTCGACGACGACGATGTGCCCCGGGGCGATGTTCTCGTCGCCGAGCAGCGCGTTGACGGCGGACCGGCCCTTGGTGCCGAATCCGACGACGACCGTGTGGTCGCGCACCTTCGTCCTCCACTTCTGGATCTTGAACGCCTGCCGGGAGCGCTCGGTGAGCACCTCCAGGGTGGTCCCGACCAGGACGATGAGGAAGAGCACCCGCAGCGGGGTGATCACCAGCACGTTCACCAGGCGGGCGGACGAGGTGGCCGGCGCGATGTCGCCGTAGCCGGTGGTCGAGAGCGAGACAGTGGCGTAGTACAGGCTGTCGAGCAGGGACAGGCCGTCACCGTTGGCATCGCGGTAGCCGTCGCGGTCGACGTAGACGATGACCACCGTCAGCAACAGGGCGAGGGTCGCGCCGATGACCCGCTTCAGGATGGAGCGGAGGGGACTGACCGTCAGCTCGGGCATCCTCAGGACGCCGACGAGCTCGTGGTCCGGCCGATCGGTGAGACTGCCCAGCGGCAACCGCCTCAGGGCCTTCATGCACCGGCTCCCAGCGGCAGGTGTCGAGCGTCACTCACGCCCGGAGGATAGCCGAACGGAGTACCCGGCCGCCGCGTGGAACGATCCGCTCATGGGAACTTCACAACGGCCCGCGCACCTCCTGGCCGGCGTGCTGGGCACGATGGCCGTGCTGCACTTCGCCGTGCCGAAGCCGTTCGACGGGCTGATCCCTTCGTCGCTCCCGGGGTCCCGGCGGGCTTGGACGTACGGATCGGGCGTGGCTGAGCTGGCTGTGGGGGTGGCGGTGGCCTCGCCTCGCACGCGTCGTCTCGGGGGTCTGGCCGCGGCGCTGCTGTTCCTGGGCGTCTTCCCGGGGAACGTGAAGATGGCGGTGGACGCTTCTTCGGCTCCGCTCCCGCAGCGCGTGATCGCCTGGGGACGCCTCCCGCTGCAGTGGCCCCTGATCGCGTGGGCCCTCAAGGTCCGCGACCACGCCTGACCGGCGTGCGAGCCGAAATCACCGAGGTGCTCGACGGCGGCGTGGTCCGTTTCGCTTCGCCGCTCGGCACCGCGAACGCGACCTGGCGAGGCCCCGAGCCGCCGCGGATCGGATGGTGCCACGTGGAGCTGGAGTTCCCGGCCGAGGTCCGGATCTGGGCAGCGGTCCCAGCCGGCATGCCCGAGCTTCGCGGCACCGGCGACCAGGTCCACGTCACAGCCCAGGTGGCCGCGTATGACTCCGGCGACCGGATTGCCACGCTCAGGCTGGGCGACAGCGTGGTGCAGGCCGAAATCCACGCGCCCACGTCGGAAGTCCAGCCCGGCGCTTGGCTGCACCTGACCGTCGAAAACCTCGAGTTCTACCCGCTGAACTCGTGATCGAGCCCGGCACTCGCGTGATTGAAGACGTAACTCGCGTGATCCGGGCCGGAACTCGCGAGTTACGGGTCTGAACACGCGAGTTACGTGCCCGATCACGCGGGTTCCGGGTCTGATCACGCCTCGGGGATGTCGCGGAGGAGCTTGCGGAGGCCTTCCGGGTCCAGGAGGTCGGCCGGGCGGATCGTGCGGTTCGCGCGGACGTAGTGGAATGCCGCGCGGACCTGCTCCACCGGGACGTTCTTCAGCGCCGCCCAGGCCATCCGGTACGCCGCCAGCTGGACCGCCAGCACCGGCTGCCGGGACTCCGGCGGGACCGCGCCCGTCTTCCAGTCCACCACCTCCCAGTACCCGTCGGGGTGCCGGAAGACCGCGTCCATGCGGCCGCGCAGGGTGATGCCCTCGACGTCCGCCGAAAACGAGATCTCCACCGCGTGCGGTACGCGGGAAGCCCACTCGCTCTTCTCGAACTCCGTCCGCAGCTCTTCGAAGTCCGCGTCGGGCGCTTCACCGAAGTCGGCCGCGCCCGGGAGGTCGTCGATCTCGATGAGCTGGTCGCCCGAGAACCGGCGCTCCAGCCAGCCGTGGAACTCCGTGCCGCGACGGGCGAAACTGTTGGGCTCCATCGGAAGCGGACGGCTCAGGTCCGCCGCGAGCCGGCCGCTGTCCTCGGCGAGCGCGACCAGCTGGCTCACCGAGAGCCGCGACGGCAACGGAACCCGCCTGACCCGGTCGTCCTTGCGCGCCCACTCTTCGAGCAGGACGTCGGTGTCGGTCAGCCAGCCGTCCGGATCGTCCTCTTCGGACTCCTCCGGCGAGTCCACAGCGGACAGTGCCTCGGACACCAGCTCCACCCCGGTCTGCACGCCGGTGCGGCGGTCGGCCAGCGGGTCGACGGGCCAGCGCGCCGTCCGAGTGTCCGACACCAGCGGGTTCTCGTCGTCCGCGGACGGCTCCGGCGCCCACTCGGCGAGCTGCCCAACGCCGGTCTCGCGCAGGACGTCGCCGATCTCGGTCAGGAATTCCGACGGCCCCTTGAACCGGCTGCTGCTCTCGTTCCACCAGTGCCCGGACACGATCAGCGCGTGCTCGGACCGCGTCAGCGCGACGTAGCAGAGCCGCCGTTCCTCCGACTGCTCCCGCTCGACGAACCCGGCTTCGTGCAGTTCCAGTCCTTCTTGGACTTCCTTGCGGTCGTAGCCGTCGGCGATCCGCAGCTCCGGCAGGTCCTGCGAGTCACCGCGCAACGCGGCGGGCAGCGACGTCGCGGTCCGCAGCCACGACGACGACCGCCGTCGGCCCGGGAAGACGTCCTGCACCAGGTGCGGGACGGCGACGACCTCCCACTCGAGCCCCTTCGCCGAGTGCACGGTGAGCACCTGGACGCGGTCCGGCACGACCTCGACCTCGCCGGGGGTGAGCCCGTCTTCGGCGTGCGCGGCGGTGTTCAGGTAGTCCACAAAGGACAGCAGGGTCGCCGTCGGCGCCGTCTCGGCGTAGTCGGTGACGACTTCGGCGAACGCGTCCAGGTGCGCGCGCCCTGCGGATCCCGGACGCGCCAACGACTCCACGTCCAGGAGCATCGTGCGTTCGACGTCGGCGACCAGCTCCGGCAGCGACTGGTCGAGCCGCCGTCGCAACGCCGACAGCTCCCAGCCGACGCGGCGGATGCGCTTGTAGCCCTCTTCGGAATACCGCTCCGGCGAGCCGGGTTCGTCGATGGCGTCGATCAGCCCGGCCTGCTCGACGCGCTCGACGACCAGTTCGGGCGCGTCCGGTTTCTCCGGGCTCGACAGCTCCCCCGCGCGCCGCCACAGCGCGGCGACGTCGGCGGCCGCGAGCCGCCAGCGCGCGCCGGTCAGCAGCCGGGCCGCCGCGCTGCCCGACAGCGGATCGGCGAGCACCTTGAGCGTCGAGACGAGGTCCGCGACCTCGGGTTCGTCGAGCAGTCCGCCCAGCCCGACGACCTCGACGGGCAGTCCGCGTGCCCGCAGTTCGGCGGCGATCGGGGCCATGTCGGCGCGGCGCCGCACGAGCACGGCGGCGGTCGGCGGCTTGCCGGTCTGCTCCTGGGTGGCGTGCCAGCGCCGGGCGAGGGCGTCGGCCACCCAGTCGCGTTCGGCGCGGATGTCCGGCAGCAGCGCGCACGCGATGTCCGCGGGCCCGGCGCCTTCGCGCGCCCGGAGCCGTTCGACGCCGAGGCCGCGCGCCCGCAGCGGTTCGGCGATGGCGTTGGCGAGGTCGAGGATCTCCGGCGGGTTGCGGAAGCTGGTCAGCAGGCCGAAATCGTGCGCGGGCACCAGGCGTTCGCCGTCGTGGCGGGGAAAGTCCGTCGTGAAGCGGGGCAGGTTGGCCGCGCTGGCGCCGCGCCAACCGTAGATCGCCTGGGCCGGGTCGCCGACGGCGGTGACCGGCATCGGCTGGTTCTCGACGCCGCCGAACAGCGCGCGCAGCAGGACGCGCTGGGCGTGCCCGGTGTCCTGGTACTCGTCGAGCAGCACGGCTCCGAAGCGCTCACGCTCGCCGCGCACGACCGACGGGTAGTTGCTCGCCAGCTGGGCGGCGAGCGACATCTGGTCGGCGAAGTCGAGCGCGCCTTCGTTGCGCTTGCGGCGGTGGTACTCCTCGACGAGCGGCAGAAGCGCGAGCCGGAAGTGCTGCGCCGCCATGATTTCCGTGAGTTTCTGCGGCAGCGCGGCCCGCTGTCCCTTGGCACGCGGTGCGTTCTCGATGACGCGGCACATCCACGTCGTGTATTCGGCGAGCTGCTCGGTGGAGACGAGGTGCTCGCCCAGCTCACCGGCGAGCTGGAGCACATCGGCGGTGACGGTCGGCGGGACGCGGTCGGTGTCCAGCTCGTTGTCCCAAGTGGACACGACGCGGTGCGCGATCTGCCACGACGACGTTTCGGAGAGCAGCCGGACGCCGGGCTGGACGGGCAGGCGCAGGCCGTGTTCGGAGAGCAGGCGCCCGGCGTAGGCGTGGTAGGTGAGGACGGTCGGCTCACCGGCGACCACAGTGGACCGCAGGCCACCAGAGGGATCGAGCCGGTCGAGCAACCCGGATCCGGCCAGCCGCCGCAGCCGCGCGCGCACGCGTTCCCCGAGCTGGCGCGCGGCCTTGCGGGTGAAGGTGAGGCCGAGGACGCGATCGGGGCTGACGATCCCGTTGGCGACGAGCCAGACGACCCGCGCGGCCATGGTTTCGGTCTTCCCGGCCCCGGCCCCGGCGACGACGAGCGAAGGTTCGACCGGCGCGGCGATGACGGTGGCCTGCTCGGGCGTGGGCCGGTGCAGCCCGAGAGCATCGGCGAGTTCGGCGGGCTCGACGGGATTGGCGATGACGAGCGGACTCACGCGGACACCTCACGACGGCCTGGCGGTGTCTTGAATGACTCATTCAGGTCTTCGGAGGTCCTGAATGAGTCATTCAAGACATCAGGGCAGCGGCCCCGACCGACCGCCGCGGGGGTCAGCTCGGTCACGGGCCCGGCACCTGCCTGCCCTCGGGCCGCAGCGGGCAGCACCCGCGCGCGGGACACCGGTCGCAGTCCGGGTTCTCCTGCGCCTGGTAGTCCGGCCCCGCCGCCGAGGCCGCCGCATCGCGGACCAGCTCCAGCCACTGCTTGCCGCCCACCTCGTCGAGCGGCGGCTGGGACCGCTCCGTCGAGCCCGTCTTGTTGTTCGCCTTCGCCACGTACACCAGCCGCGCGCCGCCGGGCTCGTTGCTGCCCTTGATTGCGCCCAAGAGCACCGCCAGCTGATAAGCCGCCAACTGCGGGTGCTCCTCGGCGTCCTTGCCGGACACCGGGACCTTGCCCGTCTTGATGTCGACGATCACCGGACGCCCCTCGGAGTCCAGCTCGACCCGGTCGACGCGCCCGCGCAGCAGCACCCGGACCTCGTCGGCGCCACCGGCCGGCAGCTCGACCTCGATGTCCTGCTCGACGCCCGCCGCCTTCAGCTCGGCCCGGCTGCGTTCCAGCCACGTCACGAAGTTCTGCAGCATCTGCTCGACCCGTCGCCGCTCACGCCGCGAGAACCACGGCGCCCCCGCGTCGACGCGCACCCAGGCCTCGTCCAACGCGGCCTGCAGCTCCGCGTCCGTCTTGCCGGACGCGACGGACTCCGCCAGCCCGTGCACCAAAGTCCCGGTCACCGCGGCCAGCTGCGCCGGGTCGCTGCCGCCGTGCCGCTCGATCATCCAGCGCAGCGGGCACTTCGTCAGGATTTCCACTGTGGACGGTGAGATCCGGATCAGGTCACCCGGCCGGTGCACCGGTTCGTCGGTGGACGCCGGAAGCAGCCCGTACCACGTCGAAGGGTGTGCGCCCGGCACCTTCGCCTCGGCCAGCCGCGCGAGCTGCTTGGCAGCACGACGCCGGCGCGCCGGCTCGGCCTTGTCGTCGCAGACGACCTCGCGCAGCTCCCCCACCAGCTCGGCCAGCACCAGCGACCGGCCGGGCGGCTTCATCCGCGAGTCGAGCCCACCGTCATCCGCGCCGTTTTCCTCGAGGTCGTCGAGGAACCGCGACGGCTGTTCGTCCTCTCCGGACACCGCGGTGACCAGCAGCGTCTGCTTCGCCCGGCTCATCGCGAGGTAGAACAGCCGCCGTTCCTCGGCGAGGATCGGCGCGGTCTGGGAGACGGCGTCGTCGTCCACACCGGACATCAGGTCCTTCAGCCGTTCCACGCCCAGCACGGATCCGCGCAGCCGCAGGTCCGGCCACGCGCCCTCCTGGACGCCCGCGACGGCCACGACCGTCCACTCGCGACCGGCGGCGGCGTGCGCGGTGAGCAGCGAAACACCGTCGGACGGAACCGCGGCCGGCGCGAGAGTGTCCCCCGCGATCTGTTGCGCCCCCAGATAATCCGCGAAGGACGCGACACTCGAGCGCGGCAACCGGTCGACGTAGCGGCCGGCCGCGTCGAACAGCGCGACGACCGCGTCGAGGTCGCGGTCGGCCTGCGCGCCCAGCGATCCACCACGTTCGACCTGCTTCAGCAGTTTCTCCTGCAAGCCACTTTCCTGCCACAGCTGCCAGACGACCTGCTCGACGCCGTCGCCACGGGCCACGGCCTGGTGCGTGACGCGCAGCAGCCCGCCGACACGCCGCACCGGTTCGGCCTCGGCGTCGGCCAGCCCGACGAGGATGTCCCCGCCGCGCAACGCTTCCACGAGCAGTTCGTCGCTCGAACGCTGCCCGCCGCCGGCCAGTTCGAGCCGGCGCAGACCGCGGCGCAACCGCCGCAGCGCCAAGGGATCCGCGCCGCCGAGCGACGACGACAGCAGCATCTCGGCGAGGTCGATGTCGAGCAGCTCCGGCGACGGCGCGAGCTTCAGCACGGCCAGCAGCGGCCGCACCGCGGGCTGGCGAGCCAGCGGCAGCTCCTCGGTCGCCGACCCGATCGGGACGCCTGCCGCGCGCAAAGCGCGTTGCAGCACCAGGAAAGTCCGCGCGGGCGACCGGACGAGCACCGCGATCTCCGACCACGGCACGCCGTCGACGAGGTGCGCGCGGCGGAGCTGGTCGGCGATCCAGCTGGCTTCGGCGGCCGGCGTCGGCATCACGCGGACCCGCACGTTCCCCCCGGAAGCACCCGCGGGCGGGACGATCTTGCGGTGCGACGAAGCGCCGGGCAGCGTCGCGCCGATCTTCGCCACCGCCAAGCGGACGGCTGGGGCAAGCCGGTGTGACGTCGTGAGCGTGACGGTCCGGCTGCCGTCCGGGTCGGCGTCGGCGAACAGGCTCGCGTCCGCGCCACGGAAGGAGAACACGTTCTGGTCGGGGTCGCCGGCGACGACGAACTCGGCCGCGGTGTGCCCGATCATCCGGACCAGGCTGGTCTGCAGCGGGTCGAGGTGGTGGGCGTCGTCGACGAAGAGGTGCCGCACGCGGGTGCGCTCGCGTTCGCGCAGCTCGTCGTCGTCCTCCAGGGCGAGCAGCGCGGAGGTGACCAGCTCGGCGGCATCCAGCGCGGGCGCGCTCGCCACGCCGAGCGCGTTGCCGCCCGCGCCCTGCAGCTGCGTGACTTCTTCGTACTGCGCCCAGAACTGCCCGGCGGCGATCCACTCCTCGCGGCCGCGGCGGCGCCCCAGCTCGGCGAGGTCCTCCGGGCCGAGCCCGCGCTCGGCGGCGCGCATCAGCAGGTCGCGCAGCTCTTCGGCGAACCCGGGCACCATCAGCGCCGGCCGCAGCTGCTCGGGCCAGTACCCGGCTTCCTCGTCGAGGTCACCGGCCAGCAGTTCGCGGACGACGACGTCCTGCTCGGCGCCGGCGAGCAGCCGCGGCGCCGGGAGCTCCTCGGCCATCGCTTCCAGCCGCAGCAGCGAGTAGGCGTACGAGTGGACCGTGCGGACGAGGGGTTCGCGGACGGTCCGGGGCAGCGGCCGGGCCTGGTCGGGGTCGAAGGTGAGGCGGCGCGTGATGTCGGCGCGCAGTGCGTCGGCGGCCTTGCGCGACGTCGTGAGCACCAGCACGCTCTCGGGGTCGGCGCCCTCGGCGATGCGGCGGGTGGCGGCCGACGCGAGCAGCGCCGTCTTGCCGGTGCCGGGACCGCCGAGCACGCGGCGGAAACCCCCGGGTGCGGAGAGCACCCGCCGGGCGCCTTCGTCCCAGGTGAACGTGGGTGCGTCGGCGATCGGCGGGCGGACCAGCCGCGCGTCCGCCTGCGCCGTTCGCCTCGCGTTCACCCAGCGATGGAACCACGACCGGAGTAACCGGCGTGGCACCGGCACGCCTTAACGGCGGTGCGTTCGGTGAAGGTGCCGGAGCGTGCGACGGGCGGCTACCAAAAGTGTCGTACCCGTGCGGCAGAGTGGTGGCATGGACGACGTTCTGCACGAGCGCGTGCGGGAAATCATCGAGTCGGTGCCGGCCGGCACGGTCGCGACGTACGGCGACATCGCGGCGCTCGCCGGCGCGCCCTCGCCGCGGATGGTCGGCGCCATCCTGGCCGAGGACGGGCACGACCTGCCGTGGCACCGGATCCTGCGCGCGAACGGGACGCCGGCGCCGCACCTGGTGCACGACCAGCTGGAGCGCCTGCGCGCGGAGGGCGTGCTGGCCGACGGCCAGCGCGTCGACCTGCGGAAGTACCGGTGGAAGCCGGACGGTGACGAAGATCCCGGCGAGGAAGGACTGTTCTGAACCCTGAATTTTAGGTTAGCCTAGCCTAATGACGACGCAGGTGGAGCGACCCGCCCTGACGTACCACCGGGCCCGGGTGACCGTGGTCCGGCCGGTGACGCCGCACATGGTGCGCGTGACGTTCGAGGCGGCGAGCTTCCGCGAAGTCGCGGCCGGGGCGCCCGACCAGTACGTCAAGGTCTTCTTCCCGCAGCCCGGCCAGGAAGCGCCCGAACTGCCGGAGACCGGCTCCGACGTCATGTCGTGGTACCGCACGTACCTCGCGATGCCCGACGACGTCCGGCCGCCGATGCGCACGTACACGGTGCGGGCGCACCGGCCGGCGTCGGCGGAGATCGACGTCGACTTCGTGCTGCACGGCGACACCGGCCCGGCCTCGGCGTGGGCGTCGCGCGTGACCCCGGGCGACCGCGTGGCGTTCCTCGGCCCGCACGGCCTGTACGACGTGCCCGCCGCCACCGACTGGCAGTTGCTGGTCGGCGACGAAACGGCGTTGCCCGCGATCGGCGCGATCATCGAGGGACTCCCGGCAGGCGCGCGTGCTTCGGCGTACATCGAGGTCTCGGAGCGCGAAGAGCGTCAGACGTTCGAGACGCGCGGAGCCGTCGAAGTCCACTGGCTGCTTCGCGGGTCGCGCCCGCTGGGAGAGGCGTTGCTGGACGCGGTGCGTACGGCGGCTTTCCCCGGCGAAGCGCCGTACGCGTGGGTGTCGGGCGAAGCGGGCATCGTGAAGCTGGTGCGGCGACACCTCGTGCGGGAGCGCGAGGTCGACAAGCGGCGGATCTGCTTCACCGGCTACTGGCGCGCAGGAGTCAGCGAAGAAGCAGCAAGCAGAGAAGCGGTCCGCGCGGCCGAAGCGGGCGAAGTCCCGGCCGACGAAGACTGAAGTGCAACCCTGAGGTTGCACCAAACACTCTCATATGCAACTCTGGTGTTGCACATGAGAGGAGCTCGACCATGATCATCGAACGCGAGATGCTGATCGCCGCGGCACCGGAGAAGGTCTGGCCCCTGGTGGCCGAACCCGGCTTCTGGGCGACGGACGACGAGGCCGTCCAGGGCACGCTGGCCGAAGAAGGCCAGACCCTGGTGGTCACGCACTCGGAGCACGGCGACTTCCCGCTGCGCGTCGAGAAGGTCGTTCCGCCGACCTACCTGGCGTACCGCTGGGTGAGCGCGTTCCCCGGCGAGGAGCTGCGCGAAGACAACTCGACGCTCGTCGAGTTCACCCTGACCCCCGAGGGCGGCGGCACCCGGCTGCGCGTCGTCGAGAGCGGCTTCGACCGGTTGCCGACCTCCGTCGAGAACCGCGCCAACGTCGTCAAGGACCACACCGCGGGCTGGGAGCAGTGCTTCGCCGCACTCGCCGCGCGTGCCGGGTGATGTCCTCCGACGTCGTCGACGGTGTCCTGGCCGCACTGGCCGATCCGACCCGCCGTCAGCTGCTCGACCTGCTCGCCGCCCACGGCCAGGCCACCGCGACGACCCTCGCCGGCGGCCTCCCGGTCTCGCGGCAGGCGATCGTCAAACACCTCACCGTCCTCGGCTCGGCCGGACTGGTCGACAGCGTGAAGGTCGGCCGCGAGGTCCGGTACGCCGTGCGCCCGGAAGCTCTGGACACGACGGCCCGCTGGATGACCTCGCTCGCCGCCGACTGGGACCGCCGCCTGGCCAAGATCAAACGCATCGCCGAGCAGGACTGACTCCCTCCCTGGAGAACCCCATGACTCTCGTTGCGCTACCCCCTGCCCGTTTCACGCCGAGACAGCGTGCCGTCCTGGCCGTGCTGCTCGGCGCCGGATTCCTCCTGTCGATCGACTTCTCGATCCTGAACGTCGCGTTGCCGCAGGTCGGCGCCGGTGTCGGGCTCGACCTGACGTCGTTGCCGTGGGTCAGCACGGCGTTCGTGCTGCCCGCGGCCGGCTTCACGCTGGTGTGCGGCCGCCTCGCGGACCTGGTCGGCCGCCGGCGGATGTTCCGGTCCGGCATGGCCCTGCTGGCCGCGGCGTCGCTGCTGGGCGGCGTCGCCACGAACCCCGAGCTGCTGCTGACGGCCCGCGCGCTGCAGGGCTTCGCCACCGCGATGACGCTGCCCGCGGCGCTGTCGCTGCTGACCACGACCTTCGCCGAAGGCACCGCACGGGACCGCGTCCTGGGCCTCAACGGCGCCCTGCTCTCCGGCGGCTTCACCGTCGGCGCCCTGGTCGGCGGTGCCCTCGTCGGCCTGCTCAGCTGGCGCGCGGCGTTCTTCATGAACGTCCCGGTGGCCGTCGCCATCCTGGTCGCTTCGCGAGTCGTGCCGGAGTCGACGCGGCCCGGGCGGACGCGGCCGGACCTGCCGGGCGCGGTGACGGTCAGCGGGGGCCTGCTGGCGCTCGTCTACGCGGTCATCGTGTCGAGTCTCGTGGCCGCGGCCGTAGCGGTCGTGCTGCTGGTCGCGTTCGCGGTGGTCGAGCGGCGCTCGCCCGCGCCGCTGGTACCACCGCGGATCCTGGGCCGCCGCACGGTGAAGTGGGGCAACTTCGGCGGCCTGGTCCTGTTCGCCGTGGAGCCCGCGGTGATCTACCTGACCACGCTCTACCTGCAGCGGGTCCTGGGCCTGTCGCCGCTGGTCACCGGCCTCGTCTTCGGGGTGCCGGGCCTAGCCTCGGTGGCCGCGGGCGTGCTCGCCGGGCGGGCCATCGGCCGCTTCGGCAGCCGGGTCCTCCTGGCCGCCGGGCTCGTCGTGCAGGCGCTGGCCACGCTGCCCCTGGCGTTCCTCGGCCCGGACCGCACGGCGCTGCTGATCCTGGTCCCGGCCCTGTTCATCGGGTTCTTCGGGCACGTGTCCGCGATCGTGGCGTTCACCGTGACGGCGACGTCCGGGCTGCCCGACGAAGAACAAGGCCTGGCGACCGGGCTGACGTCGATGACCCAGCAGGTGGGGATCACCGTCGGCATCCCGGTCCTGGGTGCCGTCGCCGTGTTCGGTGGCACCCCTCTCGCGCTGGGTGTCGCCGTGGCCGCGACGCTCGCCAGCGCCGTCCTGATCACCGTCAAGCTGAAGGAGCCGTGATGGACATCGTCGACCGCGAAACGTTCCAGGCCGAGCTGGATCGCTTGCGCACCAGGGAAAAGGCCCACACCCGCGAAGGCGACGCGATCGCCGCGGCCCGGCGCCGCCTGCCGGTGGTCGAGGTCGACGCGACGCTCGAACTGCTCGGCCCGGACGGCCCGGTCACCCTGCTCGACGCGTTCGAGGAACGCCGTCAGCTCATCGCGTACTACTTCATGTGGAACCCCGGCCGTCCCGCGGCCGAGCAGTGCGAGGGCTGCACGTTCTACACCAACCAGGTCGCCGAACTGGCCAACCTGCACTCGCGGGACATCACGTACGCGGTGTTCTCGCAGGGCCGGAACGTCTCGGTCGAGCCGGCCGACGCGCGGACGTCGTACGCGGAAAGCCTGCGCTACCGGGCTTTCATGGACTGGCGGATGCCCTGGTACTCGGCGCAGCCGTCCCTCGAGACGCTCCTGGTCGGGCGCGAGATCGGCCTGTTCCACCTGGTCTGCTACCTGCGCGACGGCGACCGCGTCTTCGAGACGTACTGGACGAAACGCCGGGGCGTGGAAGCGATGGACTACAGCTACGCGCTGATGGACCTGACGACGTTCGGTCGCCAGGAGTCCTGGGAGGACTCCCCCGAGGGCACGCCGCAGGAATGCACGAACGTCCGGACCGACGCGGGTGCGCCCGAGTGGCCGCCGCTGGCGGAATGGCCGGGTGGACGGCCCATCGCCCAATGGCCACGCCTCGCCGCCGGCCGCGACGACGACCTCGGCGCTACGACCGGCTCTCCGGCGCCCCACCGGTGCCACTGAGCGTCGTGACCAGCAGCTTCACCAGGGCACCGAGCCGCTGTCGGTCCGGCTGGAGGGTCGCCACCCCGGCTTCTTCGAGGGGTGCCGCCGTCACCGGGCCGACGCACGCGCACACCAGCGGGCCGCGCAACGTCGTCAGCAGCTCGTCGTACCGGCCGTAGTCGCGGGCCAGGGTCAGGAAGTTCGCCGCGGCCGGGGCGCTCGTGAACGCCAGCGCGCCCAGCTCGCCGGCCACGGCCGCGTCGATCAGGTCGTGCACCGGTGTCACGTCCGGCGGGGAGTACCAGCGATACGGCTGGACCTCCACCAGCGAAGCGCCGGCGCGTTTCAACGGCCCGGTGTGCTCCGGCAGTGGAGTGCCGTGCAGCTGGACGGCGACCCGCGCGCCGTCGATCCCGGCCCGCGCCACGGCGTCGAAGAGTTCCGCGTTGGACTCCGAGGCGGCGGAAAACGACTCGCGCAGCCCGGCGCCGCGAACCGCGCCGACGGCCTTCGGGCCGCGTGCGTGGATCCGGGACTCCCCCAGCGCCGTGACGAGCCGGTCGCGCAGGCCCCAGTCCTCGGCCGCGGCGAGCCATCCGCGGAAGCCCGCCCCCGTCGTGACCACGGTGAACCCGACCGGCTCCGCCAGCACCGCCTCGGTACCGGCGCGCAGCTCGGGGTCGGCGTCGAGGGGCACAATGGTGATCGTGGGCGCGTGCCGGACGTCGGCGCCGTGGCGTTCGAGGGCGCCGATGAACTCCTCGGCCCGGCGTTCGGCCGTGACGCCGACGGCGACCCCGCTCAGCTCACCCATAGATCGCACCCATCCGCTCGATCGCTTCGGCCAGCTCCGCCCGCAGGTCCGCGGGCTCGAGGACCTCCAGGTGCGGCCCGAACCGCAGCAGCTCGCCGATGGCCGGTTCGCCCGGCTCCACCGGCAGCTCCACGGTGAGCCAGCCGTCCGCGTCGGGCTCGTTCGGGCACTCCCGCATCGCGCGGGCGCCGACGGAACCTGCGTAGAACGGTACGAGAGCCTGCGCCCGCGGCGACAGCCGCACCACGGCGACGCGCGGGAACATCCGGCGTTCGAACTGCTCGGACCACTCCTGCCAGTACGCCGCGAGGTCGAACCCGGCGGGCCGCTCGAACTCCTCCTCCAGGTCCGTGAGCTCCAGCACGCGCGAGATCCGGTAGGTCCGGTCGGTGCCCTCGCAGCGGCCGGCGAGGTACCAGTTGCCCGCCTTGAGGATCAGGCCCAGCGGCTCGACGTCCCGCTCGACGACGCGCTGGCCCCACCGCTCGTAGCGGATCCGGATCCGGTGCGACGACCACACGGCGTCGGCGATCGCGGACAGCACCGGCAGGCTTTCGATGCCCCGGTGCCAGCCGGGAACGTCCAGGTAGAACCGCTCGGCGACGCGCCCGGCGCGGTCGCGCAGCTCCTGCGGCAGCGCGGCGTACAGCTTGAGCTGGGCGGCGGCGAGGACGGTGCCGAGGCCCAGCTCGGCCGCGGCGACCGGCAGCCCGGCCAGCGACAGCGACTGCGCCTCCTCCTCGGTCATCCCGGTGAGGCGGGTGCGGTAGCCGTCGACCAGGCGATATCCGCCGGTCCGGCCGCGGTCGGCGTACACCGGGACGCCGGACGCCGACAGCGCGTCGATGTCCCGGTAGACCGTCCGGACCGAGACCTCGAGCTCCTCGGCCAGCTCTTCGGCCGTCATCCGGCCGCGGTTCTGCAGCAGCAGGAGGACGGACAGGAGGCGGCTGGCGCGCATGAATGTCAGTTTGGCAGAAATACCTGACACAAGCTGACAGGTATGCCCGGCAGGGTGGTCCCCATGAACGCATTCACCATGAAGAACTGGGAAGAGAACGTCGTCAGCGGCACCGAGGGTGGCCCGCGGGTCGCCTACGCGCACGCCTCGATGGCCTACGACGGCGTCATCGAGGGTGAATCGATCTGCGATCTCCTGCTGTACTACGCGGGCGAAGGCTACGAGAGCGGCACGACGACGTCGCCGAGCTTCGAGCGCTTCACAGGCAAGGTCGACGGTCGCGAAGGGACGTTCATCGTGAAGCACGAGTTCACGTTCGACGCCCAGGGCATCGCGTCGACGTTCAGCGTCGTGCCGGGCTCGGGGACCGGCGAGCTGGCGGGACTCACCGGGAACGGCACCGTCGGTGGCGCGATGGGTGAGGAGAAGATGGGGTACACCTTCGAGTACACGTTCTAGGAGTCGCACGTGGACCGTCGTCAGGTACTCGCCTACCGCATCGCCGAGCACGGGCTGCACCGCACCGCGCGAGACGTCACGGACCTCGCGGTCGTCCGGGCCGGGCTGCAGGACAGCATGCGCGACACGGCGCTGCTCGCCCTCGTGGCCCGGCTCGGCGAGCCGGTGTCCCCGGCGGACGACCCGCGGCTCGTGCTCGCGTGGACGTTGCGGGGCGCACCGCACTACCACCTGGACGTCGCCGAGGTGACGCGCGCGCTGGTGCCCCTGGACGACGCGGACGCGCTGGCCCGGATGCTGTGGCAGCGCAAGGACCTGGCGGCGACCGGGCTGGCGGCGTCCGAAGTGGTCTTCACGGCGGCCACGGCCATCCGCGCGGTGGTCAAGGAGCCGATGACGAAGGGCGCGGTCTCGACGGCGGTGACGAAGAAACTGCCGCCGGAGTTCTCCCGCTGGTGCCGCGGCTGCAACGCGACCCACATCCAGGAGCAGCTGATGCGCATCGCGGCCCCGCACGCGGGCGTCCGCCTGGTGTCCGGCGCGACCCCGGCGACGCTGGCGCCCCTCGAGGGCCGCGGCCGGATGCGCCGCACCCCGGACGTCGCGGCGGCGACTTCGGTCGTCGAGTCGTACCTGCGGCTGAACGGCCCGGCTTCGGCGGGTGATGCGGCGGAGTTCGCCGGGACGGCCCGGGCGGTCGTGGACAAGACGTGGCCGTCGGACCTCGCCTCGGTGAAGGTCGAGGGCAAGGTCCGCTACCTGCCGTCGTCGTCCTTGCCGGCGTTGGAGAACCCACCGGAGCCGGACGTCGTGCGGCTGCTGCCGCCGTGGGATCCGTTCATCCAGGCGCGGGACAAGGCCCTGCTGGTCCCGGACCCCGCGCGGCGCAAGGAAGTCTGGAAGATGCTGGGCAATCCCGGGGTCCTGCTGGCGGACGGCGACATCGCGGGCACGTGGCGGACGAAGGGCAGCGGCGCGAAGCTGGCGTTCACGGTGACGGCGTTCGACCCGCTGAGGCCGGGGATCCGCGAGGAGGCGGACGCCGAGGCGGCCCGGGTGGCCGAGGCGCGGGGGTTCGAGAAGCACACGGTCACCTGGACGGAGTCGTGAGCGGGAACAAGCGCCCCACTCAGGCGTCCACCGCCAGCCGGTAGCCGCGCTTCACCACCGTCTGCACGACCTTCCCGCCGCCCAGGGAAGTCCGCAGCCGGCCGATCGCCGTCTCCACCGCGTGCTCCTCCCCACCCCCCGGCAACGCCGAAATCAGCTCGCGCCGGGACACCACCCGGCCCGGCGAAGCCGCCAACGCCCGCAACAACGCCATCGGCGCCGGGGCCACCTCACGCCACTCTCCGTCCACCACCGCCGACTGGCCGCGCAGCTCGATCGACAGCCCGCCCGCCGAAAACCGTGGCGAGCGCGCCAGCAACGTCTCCGACACCGTCCGGGCCAGCGCCCCGATCCGGGCCCGGTGCGGCTGCACCGTCGGCACCCCCAACGCGGCCAGCGGACCCGCCGTGATCGGCCCGACGCACGCCGCGACACACGGGCCCGACAACACCGAGATCAACCCCGGCAACCGCCCGGTCCGACGGGCCAGCGCCACCAGCGATGCCACCGCCGGCGCGCTCGTGAACGGCAGCGCGTGGATCGACCCCTCCAGCACCCCGTCGAGCAGCCGGTCCACCGGGCCGGGATCCACCGGGCCGACCCAGCGGTACACCGAGATCTCGATGACCTCCGCCCCGGCCGCGCGCAGGGCGTCCACGAAGTACGGCAGCGGCTCGCCGTGCAGCTGGACCGCGACCCGCATGCCCGAGACGTCCGTGGAAAGCAAGTGCTGCAACAACTCCGCGTTGCTCTCCGACGCCGGTGAGTACGACTCCGAAAGCCCCGCCGCCCGGATCGCGCCGGTCACCTTCGGGCCGCGCGCCAGCAGTGAAGACGACGAAAGGCGCGACAGCAGCGCGTCGCCCAGGCCCCACCCCTCGGCCGCCTCGAGCCAGCCGCGGAAGCCGATGCCGGTCGTCGCCACCACCGCGTCCACATGCGACTCCAGCAGCGCCGCCGTCGCGTTGTGCAGCTCCGTGTCGTCGGTCAACGGCACGATCCGGATCGCCGGGCCGTAGCGGACACTCGCCCCCTTACGCACCAGTAGCGCGCCGAGCTCGTCCGCCCGGCGCGCCGCGGTGATGCCGACCACGAACCCGGTCAGCGGCAGGATCACGGGCCCTCCACTTCGACCACGCCCTCTCGCACGCGCACCTCGTACACCGGAACCGCAACGTCCTCCGCGTCCAGGCACTGCCCACTGTCGAGCGCGAACCGTTCCTTGTAGACGGGCGAGGCGACCACCGGGACGCCGCCCGCGTCCCCGACGATGCCACGCGAGAGCACCGCCGCGCCGCTGCACGGGTCCCAGTTGGACAGTGCGTACCACCGGTCGCCCGGCAGCCGGAAGATCGCCACCTGGACGCCGCCGTCGAGCAGCGCGGCGACTCCCGCGTACTCCGGCACCGCCCCGGCGGAGCAGACCGCCGTCCAGGTCTTCTCGATGGACGTCGTCATCGGCGCACCTCCGGGACACCCAGCATGACCGGGACTTTCTGCTCTCGCTCCGAGCGGAACGAGATCGCCGGGTCGGGGGTGCCCGGCGCGTTGACGAACGAAGTGAACCGGGCCAGCTTCTCCGGGTCCTCCAGGACGCCCTTCCACTCGTCGGCGTAGTTGTCGACGTGCTTGGCCATCGCCGCGTCGAGGTCTTCGCAGATGCCGAGCGAGTCGTCGACGATCACCGCGCGCAGGTGGTCGAGGCCGCCGTCCAGCTCCTCGATCCAGGGCGCCGTCCGCTGCAGCCGGTCCGCGGTGCGCACGTAGAACATCAGGAACCGGTCGATCGTGCGGATCAGCGTCGCGGTATCCACATCGGACACCAGCAGTTCGGCGTGCCGGGGCGTCGTGCCGCCGTTGCCGCCGACGTAGAGGTTCCAGCCGTTCTCGGTGGCGATGATGCCGAAGTCCTTGCCGCGCGCTTCCGCGCATTCCCGCGCGCACCCCGACACGGCCGACTTGAGCTTGTGCGGCGACCGCAGCCCGCGGTACCGCAGCTCCAGCTCGATCGCCAGCCCGACGCTGTCCTGCACGCCGTAGCGGCACCACGTCGACCCGACGCACGACTTGACCGTGCGCAGTGCCTTGCCGTACGCGTGCCCGGACTCGAACCCGGCGTCCACGAGCCGCCGCCAGATCAGCGGCAGCTGGTCCACGGTGGCTCCGAACAGGTCGATCCGCTGGCCGCCGGTGATCTTGGTGTACAGCCCGAAGTCCTGGGCCACCTGGCCGATCACGATCAGCTTCTCCGGTGTGATCTCGCCGCCGGGGATCCGCGGGACGACCGAGTACGTGCCGTTGCGCTGCAGGTTCGCCAGGTACCGGTCGTTGGTGTCCTGCAACGTCATCTGCTCGCCGGCGAGGACGTGCCCGTTGCCGAGGGTGGCCAGGATGGACGCCACGGCCGGCTTGCAGACCGCGCAGCCGCTGCCCGAGCCGTAGCGCCCGATCAGCTCGCTGAACGTCGTGATGCGCGTGGCCTGGACGATCTCGAACAGCTCCGCGCGCGACTGCGGGAAGTGCTCGCACACGGCCTTGGACTGCTCGACGCCGCACGCCGTCAGCAGCTTGCCGAGCAGCGGCACGCACGAGCCGCACGCGGTGCCGGCGCGGGTGCACGCCTTGAGCTTCGGCACCGAGTCGCAGCCGTCTTCGTGGATCGCGCGGGTGATCGCACCCTTCGACACCGCGTTGCACGAGCAGATCTGAGCCGCGTCGGGCAGCGCGTCGACACCGACCGCCGCGCCGCCACCGGCCGGGGCGAGGATCGCGCCCGGCTCGGCCGGCAGCGGACGGCCGACCAGCGCACGCAACGTGTTGTATTCGGTCGCGTCGCCGACGAGCACGCCGCCGAGCAGCGTCTTGCCGTCGTCGGTGACCACGAGCTTCTTGTACGTGCCGGCGACCGCGTCGTTGACCGCGACTTCCAGCGCACCCTCGGTGGCCGCGTGCGCATCGCCGAAGGAAGCGACGTCGACACCCATCAGCTTCAGCTTCGTGGACGTGTCCGGCTCCGGGAACTCCCCGGAACCGCCGGTGAGCTGCGCGGCGACGATCTCGGCCATCGCGTAGCCGGGCGCCACGATGCCGTACACGCGGCCGTCGACGGCCGCGCATTCACCGATCGCGTACACCGAGGGATCACTGGTGCGGCAGGACGCATCGGTGAGCACCCCGCCGCGCGAGCCGACGTCCAAACCGGACTGGCGGGCGAGGTCGTCGCGCGGCCGGACGCCGGCCGAGAACACGACGAGGTCGACGTCCAGCTCGGTGCCGTTGCCCAGCTTGGCCACCAGCCGCGAGCCGTCGGCCTCGATGGCGTCGGTGGACGTTCCCGTGTGGACGGTGACGTCCAGCGAAGTGATGAGCCGCCGCAGCAGCGACCCGCCGCCCTCGTCGACCTGCAGCGGCATCAGCCGCGGCGCCATCTCGACGACGTGCGGCGAAAGTCCCATGTCCCGCAGCGCCTTCGCGGCCTCCAGGCCGAGCAGGCCACCGCCGATGACGACGGCCGAGCGGCGCCCGCGTCCCGGCTTGTCGACGGCCGCCGCGCGGATCGCGTCGAGGTCCTCGATGGTCCGGTAGACGAAGCAGCCGGGCAGGTCGTGCCCGGGCACCGGCGGCACGAACGGCCGCGAGCCGGTGGCCAGCACGAGCGCGTCGTACGACACCACCGCCCCGGAGGCGGTCGTGACCGTCTTCGCGGCACGGTCGACCGACGTCACCAGCTCACCGAGCCGGAGTTCGACGTGCGGGTCGGCCGCGTAGTCCGCGCCCGGCAGGGCGAGCGACGCCGGGTCCCAAGTGTCCACATAGGACGTGAGCGCCACCCGGTCGTACGCCGGACGCGGCTCCTCGGCCAGGACGACGACGTGCCAGGTCCCTTGTGGATCTTCCGCGCGCACCGCCTCCACGAGCCGGTGGGCGACCATGCCGTGTCCGGCGACGACCAGGGTGGGCATCTCAGACCTCCGCTCCCGCGAGCGCCAGACCGCGCTCACTCGTGGGCTGTTCGGCGGGCTTGCGCAGGTAGACCGCCCAGGTGACGGCGAAACACAGCCCGTAGAACGCCAGGAACCCGATGAAGGCGGGCACCCCGCTCTTCGCGTCGGCGAACGACTGCCGGAACGCGAGGTTGATGAACAGCCCGCCCTCGGCGCCGATCGCGCCGGCCAGGCCGATCAGCGCGCCCGACAGCCGCCGCGCCTTGAGCAGCTCGGCCGCCTCTTCGGCGCCGTTCGCGATCGCCGTACGGGCCTTCGCCCGGAAGATCGCCGGGATCATCTTGTACGTCGAGCCGTTGCCGACGCCGGTGAGCACGAACAGCACGATGAACGCGACCGTGAACAGCGCCAGCGACTTGGACGTCGACGCGAGGATCAGCACCACCGTCGCCAGCGCCATCCCGACGAACGCGAAGAAGGTGATCTTGCCGCCGCCGATCCGGTCGGCCAGCCAGCCGCCCGCCGGCCGCGAGAGCGAGCCGAGCAGCGGGCCGAGGAACGTCACCGCGGCCGCCTGCAGCGGCGTGCGGCCGAACTGGTTCTGCAGCACCAGGCCGAACGCGAAGCTGTAGCCGATGAACGAGCCGAACGTGCCGACGTAGAGGAACGACATCACCCACGTGTGCGGATCCTTGACGACCTCGCGCATCGCCTTGGTGTCGCCCTTCACGGTGGCGAGGTTGTCCATGTAGAAGTACGCGCAGAGCGCGGCGACCACGATCAGTGGGATGTAGACGAAGAGCACGATCCGCGGCGCGGTGGCGCCCGCCGTGCCGATCACCAGCAGCCCGACCAGCTGGATCGCGGCGACCCCGAGGTTGCCACCGCCGGCGTTGAGGCCGAGCGCCCAGCCCTTGTGCTTCTCCGGGTAGAACGTGTTGATGTTCGTCATCGACGACGCGAAGTTGCCGCCGCCGACCCCGCCGAGGGCCGCGACCAGCAGGAACGTGCCGAGCGACGTGCCGGGGTGCAGCACGACCGCGGCCAGGACCGTCGGGATCAGCAGCAGCACGGCGGACACGACCGTCCAGTTGCGACCGCCGAACTTCGCCACGGCGAAGGTGTAGGGCAGCCGCATCAGGCCGCCGATCAGCGTCGGTGTCGAGACGAGCAGGAACTTGTCGGCGGCGTCGAAGCCGTAGTCCTTGCCCATGAACAGGACGATGACCGACCACAGTGTCCAGATGGAGAAGCCGATGTGCTCGGCGAACACGGAGAACCAGAGGTTGCGGCGAGCGACCTTTTTGCCGGTCGCCTCCCAGAACTCCTCGTTCTCCGGTTCCCAGTGCTCGATCCAGTGCTTTCCTTGGTGTGTCACGAAGTTCTCCTTGCGACGGGTCGGTCGGTCATTGCGCCGCGAGCCAGCCGGCGATGCCGCCGACGGTGTCGGAACACCCGCCGCAGCCCGTCGTCGCTCGCGTGGCCCGCGCCAGTGCGGGAGTGTCGGTGGCCCCGGCCTTCCAGGCTTCGACCAGCCGGCCCTTGGTGACGTTGTTGCAGCGGCAGATCACCGCGGTCGCGGGCAGGTCGGCCGGGCTGGCGGCGGGGGCGCTGCCGGTGGGCAGCGCGCGGCCCAGCAGGACCGCGAGGCGGTCGTCGGGCAGCAGGGTGCCGCGGTCGTGGAACTGGGTGATGGTCGCGGCCGCGTCGGGCAGGCCGAGCAGGATCGCCCCGGTGACGCGGTTTTCGCGGACGACGAGCTTGCCGTAGCGCCCGCCGGTGGGGTCGTTGAAGGTCAGCACCTCGGCGTCCGGGGTACCGGCGTCGAGCTGCGTTTCGCCGAGCGCGGCGAGGTCGATGCCGCGCGCCTTGAGCCGGGTGACGGCCGTGGTGCCGCGGTAGCGGGCGGCCGCGTTCGTGCCGGTCAGGACGTCGGCGAGGACCGACGCCTGCTCCCACGCCGGCTGGATCAACCCGGCGGGTGCGCCCGGGTGGCGGGCGCAGTCGCCGAGAGCGTGGATGCGGCCGTCGCTGGTGCGCAGCACGTCGTCCACGACGATGGCGCCGTCGACGTCGAGACCGGCGGCCACGGCCAGGCTCGTCTCGGCGCGGACGCCGGCGGCGACCACGACCAGGTCGGCCGGGACGAGCGTGCCGTCGTCGAGCTTGAGACCGTCGCCGGGCAGGTAGCGGGCGGCGGTGGCGCCGAACCGGAACGTCACGCCCATCTCGGTGAGCTGCCGGGCCAGCACGTGCCCGGCGGCCGCGTCGAGCTGGCGTTCCATGACGTGCCCGAGCGGGTGCACGACGGTCACCTGGTTGCCGCGCCCGGCCAGGCCGCGGGCGGCTTCGAGGCCGAGCAGGCCACCGCCCAGCACGGCCACCGGCGCGCCGTAGCGGGCGGCGTCGAGAATCTTGGCGCAGTCGTCGAGGCTGCGGAACGCGACCACACCCGGCCCGGCTTCGAGGCCTTCGACGGGCGGGATCCACGGGTTGGCGCCGGTGGCCAGCACGAGCGCGTCATAGTCCACTGTGGATCCGTCGCCGAGTTCGACGCAGCGCTTCTCGCGGTCGATGCGGGTGACGTCGACGCCGAGCCGCAGGTCGATGTTGTGCCGCGACGCCCATTCGTCGTCGTGCAGGCGGACGCTCTCGGCACTCATCCCACCGGCGACGACGGCCGACAGCAGCACCCGGTTGTAGGCCGCGTGCTTCTCCGCGCCGAGCACGGTCAACCGGACGCGTTCGGCGATCGGGTCGCGACGGCGGATCTCGTCGGCCAGCCGGGCACCGGCCATGCCGTACCCGACGATCACGACTTCACGGGGGCTCATGCGGCACCATCCACAGTAGACAGGGAAACGGCACACACCTTGAACTCCGGCATCCGGGAGACCGGGTCGAGCGCCGGGTTGGTGAACAGGTTCGCGCGCTGCTCACCGGGGAAGTGGAACGGCACGAACACGAGATCGGGCTTCAGCGACTGGACGAACCGCACCTTCGCGACGGTCTCGCCGCGCCGGGACCGGATCCTCGCGGGATCACCTTCCTCGAGCCCGGCGCGCTTGGCGGTGTCCGGGTGGACCTCGACGAACACCTCCGGGACGACCTCGTTCAGCTCGCCGATCAGCCGCGTCTGCGCGCCCGATTGGTAGTGCTGCAGCACGCGGCCGGTGGTGGCTTGCAGGGGGAACTCGTCGTCCGGCAGTTCGGCCGGGCCGGTGTGCTCGACCGGCACGAACCGCGCGCGGCCGTCGGAGTGGGCGAAGGCGTCGAGGAACATCCGCGGGGTGCCGGGGTGGTCGTCGGCCGGGACCGGCCAGTGCAGGGGTTCGCCGTCGCGCAGCCGGTCGTAGCTGACGCCGGAGTAGTCGGCGATGCCGCCCTTGGACGCGATCCGCAGCTCCTCGAACACCGTCTCGGCGTCGACGGGGAACCGTTCTTCCGGCTGTCCCATGCGCTTCGCGAGTCCGTTGAGGACGTCCAGATCGGACCGGACGCCGACCGGCGGGTCGATGGCCTTGCGTCGCAGCAGGACCCGGCCTTCGAGGTTGGTGAGCGTGCCGTCCTCCTCGGCCCACTGGGTGACCGGGAGGACGACGTCGGCGAGCGCAGCGGTCTCCGACAGCACGAAGTCCGCGACGACCAGGAAGTCCAATGACGACAGTCGATCTTGGACACGCTGCGAGCGCGGTGCCGAGACGACGACGTTGCTGCCGAACACCATCAGCGCTTTCGGCCCATCGTCGGTGCCGAGCGCTTCGAGGAGTTCGCTGGCCGAGCGGCCGGGCCCGGGCAGGCTGTCCGGCTCGACGCCCCAGACACCGGCGACGTACTCGCGCGCGGCCGGGTCGTCGAGCTTGCGGTAACCGGGGAGCTGGTCGGCCTTCTGACCGTGCTCGCGGCCGCCCTGGCCGTTGCCCTGGCCGGTGAGGCAGCCGTAACCGGAGCCGTTCCGGCCCGGCAACCCCAAGGAGAGCGCGAGGTTGATCCAGCCGCCGACGTTCGCGGTGCCGGTGGCGTGCTGTTCGGTGCCGCGGGCGGTGAGGATGTAGGCGTTGCGGGCGCCGGCGAGCTTCGCGGCGGCGAGGCGCATGTCGGCGGCCGAGACGCCGCAGACACGCTCGGCGCGTTCCGGCCACCAGCTCGCGGCGATCCGCCAGGCCTCTTCGAAGCCGCCGGTCCGGTCATCCACATAGGACTGGTCGAGGTGGCCGCCTTCGACGACGGCGTGCAGGATCCCGAGCGCCAGCGCGAGATCCGTGCCCGGCGCGGGAGCGAGGTGGAGGCTCGCGAGCTCCGCGGTCGGGGTGCGCCGCGGGTCGACGACGATCAGGTCGGCACCGCGCAGGTGCTGGGTGAACGGCGGCATGGTCTCGGCCGGGTTCGCTCCGGCGAGCAGCACGACGTCGGCGTTCTTGAGATCCGTGACGGGGAACGGCATCCCGCGGTCCGCGCCGAACGCCTTGATCCCGGCCGCGGCGGCCGAGGACATGCAGAAGCGGCCGTTGTAGTCGATCTGCGAGGTGCCGAGCGCGACCCGGGCGAACTTGCCGAGCAGGTAGGCCTTCTCGTTGGTCAGCCCACCGCCGCCGAAGACCGCGACGGCGTCGGGCCCGTGCTGTTCCTTCAGTCCGGCGAGTTTCCGCGCGACGAAGTCGAGGGCGAAGTCCCAGCTGACGGGCTCGAGCGCGCCGTCCACCCGGATCATCGGGGTGGTCAGCCGCCGCGGCGAGGTCAGCAGCGAGCCGGCGGTCCAGCCCTTCTGGCACAGGCCGCCGGCGTTCACCGGGAAGTCCCGCGGCGTGACGCGCACGCCGTCGAGGCGCATCCCGCACTGCAGAGCGCAGTACGGGCAGTGGGTGTCGACCTGCGGCACGGGCACCTCCTCGGCGGTTCGGGATCGCCATGACGCTAAGGAGGCCGTGTTAACCGGATTCGACCGAATGTTTCAGGCAGTTGACATTGCTGCGGTTGTCACACGCCCCCGGCGGTGAGATGGCGGTCCCGCGGACGCGACCCCGGTGCGCTGCCGTGATGATCCGGGTGGCGGCCGCGCCGTGCCCTCAGCAGGCATTCGGCTCAGTGGGAGGTGCCGTGCCCGGCTCGGGCCGGCACCGTTCACGCCCGCGTAACGCGGACCACCCGTGGGGCGGGTCACACGGCTCAGAGCACGCCGCTGACTTCGCGTGCCGCTGCTCGCAAACCGTCCAGCGATGCCTGCGTCGACCTCGGGTTCAACGCGTTCGCCGCCAGGCGGAACAGCACCGCGCGCAGCAGCAGCTGTGGCCACTCCGGCAGGTGCGCCCAGCGTTCGAGCAGGTCGCGGTTCGCGTCCCCCCAAGCCAGGGCGTCCACCGCGACGATCGCCGCGCCGTACTCGCCCGGGCGGTAGTACGGGACGAAGTCGACGACGCCCGGGGCCGCGTCGCCGTCGAACAGCAGGCCGGCCAGGAGCTCGCCGTGGGCCACCTGCAGGGGCAGCTTGATCGGGCGGCGGGCGCCGGCGAGGACCTCGAACCAGCGGCCGCCCTTCGTCTCCGCCAGGGGGACCTCGAGCTCTTCCCACGCGATCCGGTCGGCGACCGCGTCGACGTCGCGACGGCCGGCGATGAAGTCCGGGCGCGGCAGGCCGATGGTCGCGCGGTGCAGCTTCACCGCCGCCAGCACCGACGCGTCGCCGCGGTGCTCCGGTGTGCCGGGGACGAACCGGGACGCCGTCCAGCCGCCGACGATCCAGCGGCCGTCGCTGGAGCGGACCGGCTTCGCGACCCGCAGGCCCGGTTCGTGCACGTAGTCGAGCGCGCGGGCGGTCCACAGCGTCTCGGCCTTGTCGGTGACCGGCTTGAACACGAGGTCGCCGCAGCGCCACGCCGTCGAGTCCGGCAGCGGTTCGCCGGCGTCGTCAAGCCCGCCGAAGGCCGCGCAGACGTGCGCCGGAGGACGTTCGAGAGTTGTCCGCACAACTGGTGACGGTACCCGGCCGGGTGGTCCACGATCGAGAAGACGCGCTGGTCACACACGGTTTTGCGCCCGGCCCGAAATGCCGTTAAGGCCACCTTACGGGCGTCTGACGCCCGTAAGGTGGCCTTAACGGCACAACGACTGTCAGTAGGTCGGCAGGCTCGGGTCGATCTGCTTGGCCCAGGCCAGCACGCCGCCCCCGAGGTGCGTCGCGTCCTTGAAGCCGGCCGCGTGCAGCGCGGCGAGGGCCTCCGCGGACCGGGCGCCGGACTTGCAGTGCAGGACGATCGGCTTGTCCTGCGGCAGCTCCGCCAGTGCCTCGCCCGAGAGGATGCGGTCCTTCGGGATCAGCGTCGCGCCCTTGATGTTGACGATCTCGTACTCGTGCGGCTCGCGGACGTCGATCAGGGCGAAGTTCTCGCCGCTGTCGAACTTGGCCTTGAGCTCGGCCGGCGTGATCGTGCTGCCGGAAGCCGCGGAAGCGGCCTCGTCGGAAACGACGCCGCAGAACGCCTCGTAGTCGATCAGCTCGGTGATCTTCGGGGTCTCGGGGTCCTTGCGGATCTTGACCTCGCGGTACTTCATGTCCAGCGCGTCGTAGCTGATGAGCCGCCCGAGCAGCGTCTCACCGATGCCGGTGATGAGCTTGATCGCCTCGGTCACCATGATCGAGCCGATGGACGCGCAGAGCACGCCCAGCACGCCACCCTCTGCGCAGGAGGGAACCATGCCCGGGGGCGGCGGCTCCGGGTAGAGGTCGCGGTAGTTGAGGCCCTTGCCGTTCGGCGCGTCCTCCCAGAACACGCTGACCTGGCCCTCGAACCGGAAGATCGAGCCCCAGACGTACGGCTTGCCCAGCAGCACCGCGGCGTCGTTCACGAGGTAGCGCGTGGCGAAATTGTCCGTGCCGTCGACGATGAGGTCGTACTGCTCGAAGATCTCCAGCGCGTTCGACGAATCCAGCCGGTCGGTGTGCAGGTGCACCTTGACCAGCGGGTTGATCTCGGCGATCGACTCCTGCGCGGACGCGGCCTTGAGCTTGCCGACGTCGGACTGGCCGTGGATGACCTGGCGCTGCAGGTTCGACTCGTCCACGACGTCGAAGTCGACGATGCCGAGCGTGCCGACGCCGGCCGCGGCCAGGTACAGCAGCGCGGGGCTGCCGAGACCGCCGGCGCCGATGACCAGGACCTTCGCGTTCTTGAGCCGCTTCTGCCCGGTCACCCCGACGTCCGGGATGATCAGGTGACGGCTGTACCGGGCCACCTCTTCCTTGGTGAGCTCGGCAGCCGGCTCGACGAGCGGCGGCAGTGCTGACATCGGGTCCTCCATCTCGCGCGGATCGCGTCCATCCCACTATGCACAACGCGCGCTGGCAAACAGACCTTCCCAGGTCCAGATGGTGGGACGGGCTACGGCGTGGGGTTGGGCCAGGAGTTGGTCTTGCAGATGCGGCCGTCCTTGGCGACCTTGCCCTTGTCGCCGCCGGGGATGTCGTTGAGCATCGACACGTAGTCGTCGTTGACGCCGAAGGACTGCTGCATCATCACCGGCGCCGGCTGGTCGGTGCCGCCGCAGCCGACGTGCTGGTTGCCCAGTGCGTGCCCGACCTCGTGGTTGATGGCGTACTGCCGGTACCCGGTCATGTCGGCGCCGTACGCCTTCGCGCCGCGCACCCAGCGGGCCAGGTTGATCAGCACGCGCCCGAGGCTCTTGCGGTAGCAGGACGCCTCGAACTTGATCTGGAACCCGCAGGCGTCCGGCCGGTGGGTGGTCTCCGGCGTGGTGAGGCTCACCTTGAACGTCGGGTTCGGGAAGTTCGCGTCCACCCGCTGGAACGCGATCTTGCCGTCCCAGGTCCAGCCCTTCTTGGGGTCGGACAGCGTGCCCTGGACGGCCGAGGCGAAGGCGTCGTCACCGGCGTAGCTCGCCGGGTCGATGCCGTCCTCGACCTCGATGGTGTACGTGTACAGCTTCCCGGTGCCGATCTTCGGGCCGCTGCCCGGCACGACGTGCCACTTGCCGGCGCCCGCCTGCGTGAACGGGCCGCCGTCGGGCAGCTCGGCGGTCGGCACCTTGAGGTCGACCGGCGTCGCCGGGTTCTCCGGGATGGTCTGCTCGCCGTTGCCGTCGATCGCGCCGCCCGCCGCGTCGCCACCCGCCGACTCGACGCCCGTGGGGGCGCCCTGTTCGGCGATCGGCTCGGCCGGGCTGTTCGCGGTGTTGACGACGACGAGCACGGTCAGCACCACGAGGATCGGCAGGGCGTAGACGCGCCAGCCGTAGGTCTTGGTGAATTTCGCGAGGCCGGCGGCCTTCGGCGGCTCGGGCTTCTCGCGCGGGGTCTCGGCGTGCGGCTTCCAGGAGGCGCTCAGCGGCTCGGCGCTGGTGCGCCGCCCGCCGGGGCGGTAGCGGTCCTCGCCGACGCGCTGGGCCGGCTGCCGGGCCGGGCGGTACTGGCCGGTCCGCGGGGCGTCTCCGGGCTCCGGGGTGCGGCGGGCCGAGGCACGGTGGGGAGCCCGCCGATCTTCGCCTCGCGCGTCGTGCTTCACCCGGTCCACCGCACCAGGGTGCCACAGCGCCACCGAACCGTTATCGGCGACTGGCGGTCCACCCGGGGAATTGTCGTAGCCCGATCGGGCTACCAGGTCCCGGCTTCGACGTGCTCCCACATGCCGAGCACGGCCTTCGCCACGACGATCGGGCGCTCCATCTGCGCCACGTGCCCCGTCCGCGGCAGGACGAGCAGCCGGGCCTTCGGGATCACCCGGGCCGTCCGCATCGCGCGCCGCACGGAGATGACCCGGTCCTCGCGGCCCCAGACCACCAGCGTCGGTGCCTTCACTCGCGGCGCCGACGACCAGAGCGACGACTTCCCGAGCGACGACCACGCCCGGAAGATCGCGAACGTGCTGCGCGCCATGGCGGGCGCGGCCCAGCTGAACCCGGCCCGGGCGCCGTGCTCCTCGGCCAGCTCGTCCAGCCGGCTCTCCGGGAACCGCGACGGGTCGGCGAAGCACAGCTTGATCACCTGCGCGGCGCGTTCACGCGGGCCGAGGGCGGCCAGCTGCGCCCGCACCCGCGCGCCGACCAGCGGCAGGTACGCGAATGCCATCCGCGGGTCCGACAGCCGCCGCGGGTTCGGGCGGCGGTCCGGCATCGCCGGCGAGATCAGCGTCAGCGTCTTGACCAGCTCGGGACGGCGTTCGGCGATCATCAGCGCGATCGCCCCGCCCATCGAGTTGCCGAGCAGGTGCACCGGCGCGCCGACGTCCTCGATGTGCCGCGCAACGACCTCCGCGTGCGCCTGGAGGCTGAAATCGAAGCCCTTTTCGGGCTCCGAGTAGCCGAAGCCGGGCAGGTCGGGCGCGGTGCCGCCGGCGACCGGCGCGAGCAGCGCGGCCAGGTCGGTCCAGTTCGTCGACGAGCCGCCGAGGCCGTGCACGTAGACCGCGGGCGCGCCGTCCGGGCCCGGCGTGCGGCGGACGTGGAGGCGGGCCGCGCCGACTTCTTCGAAAGTCGCCGGCCAGGGCGGGAGGATCGGCTCGAGGGACGGCAATTCCCTGGTCGAGAGGGGCACGTGGGTCAGCGGCGCCCGCGTGGTCGCGGCGGTGTTCACGGATCCAGGATGCCCGACACTTGGCAAGGCATACATACCGGCGAGTAATCTTCAAGACGACTTCACGCGGTGGCGACCCCGCCCGTCGAAGGTGTGAAGACGGGAGGATGGGCATGACGGAGATGACGCGGCTGCAGCAGCGCGGGGTGCGCCTGCCCCGGACGGAACGGCGGGCCCAGCTCCTCGCCGCGGCGCAGCGGGTCTTCGCCGAGAACGGCTACCACGCCGCCGCGATGGACGAGATCGCCGAAGTGGCCGGTGTCAGCAAGCCGGTGCTCTACCAGCACTTCCCCGGCAAGCTCGACCTGTACATCGCGCTGCTGGAGAGCCACGTCGACGAGCTGGTGAAGCGCGTGCAGACGGCGCTGGACTCGACCACGGAGAACCGCCAGCGCGTCCCGGCGACGGTCGGCGCGTTCTTCGACTTCGTCAGCAACGACGCGGGCGCGTTCCGGATGGTGTTCGAGTCCGACCTGCGCGGCGAGCCGGCGGTCCAGGAAGCGGTCGACCGCGCGACGTCGGCGAGCGTGGACGCGATCACGGACACGATCACGGCGGACGCCGGCCTCGACGAGGACAAGGCACGGCTGCTGGCGGTGGGCCTGGTCGGGATGAGCCAGGTCAGCGCCCGGTTCTGGCTGCAGCACCACCAGTCGATGAGCCGCGAGGAAGCGGTGGCGCTGACGGCCAACCTGGCTTGGCGCGGCATCGGCGGCGGCTTCCCGCTCAAGGACTCCTGACCGGTGTCTTGAATGACTCATTCAGGACCTCGGAAGACCTGAATGAGTCATTCAAGACGTTCAGCGGCGCGCGGCCACCCGGACCAGCGCGCTGATGCGGCGCGCCACTTCGAACGGGCGCTCCTGCGGCAGCATGTGCCCGGCGCCCGGATAACGCACGAACTCCGCGTGCGGCAGCTCGTCCGCGATCACCTTCGCGTGCGCCAGCGGGCAGAGCCGGTCCTTCTCCCCCGCCAGCACCACCGACGGGACGTCGCACAGCGCGCCCAGCCCGCCGACGCCGCGGTGGGCCGCGATCGCGTCCAGGAACAGCCCCGCGCTCGCCGGGTGCGCGCTCAGCAGCTGCTCGACGACGCTGTCCACCTGCGCCCGCCCCGGCCGGTCGCCGAAAACCAGGCGGCGTGCTCCGGACCGGACCATGCCCGGCCGCAGGCGCAGGGTGTCCGCCTTCAGCCGGGCGAGCAGGCGGGCCACCCGTGGCTCGAAGCGCGTCACGCCCCGGCCGACCAGGCCCGGGAAACCCAACGTCAGCTGGTCCATGTCCCCCGACGACGTCGCGACGAACGCCGCCCCCGCGAGCCGCTCCCGGACGAGCGCAGGGTGCCGTTCGGCGAGCACCATCAGCGTCATGCCGCCCATCGAGTGCCCGGCCAGCACCAGCGGCCCCGCCGGGACGCGGTCGGCGATCAGCTCGGCCAGGTCGTCGGCCAGCCGCGAGATCGTCGCCGAGCCCGGGCGGGCGTGCGCCGAGCCGCCGTGGCCGCGCAGGTCGTAGCGCAGGACGCGCACGCCGGGGTCGAGGTGCGGCAGCACGAAGTCCCACGTCCGGTGGTCCTGCGTCCAGCCGTGCACCAGCACCAGCGTCACCGCCGAATCGGCCGGCCCGGACTGCGAAACGTGCAGCGCGGCGCCGTCGCTCGCGACGAACCGGTGCGCGATCGACGGGTCGCGCAGCCGCGACGCGGTGGTCACCGGCCCGCCGGGAGCAGGAACGACTTGCGCCAGAAGTACTTCCCGGGCAGCCCGACCAGGCCGGACTCCTCGAGGAACGGCATGATCTTCTCCCCCGCCCACGCGATCGTCCCCTGCCAGTGCGGGTTGTTCAGCGCCGCTTCGACGCCGTCGCGCGGCCGGATGCCGACCGCCTTGTAGACGTTCGGGTTGATGAACGCCCGCGTCACGAAGTACGAGATGAGCGCGATGATGAACTGCTGGTAGCCGATCTCGGCCTTCGACAGCTTCGCCATGCCGCGCGTGACCTCTTCGCGGGCGAAGGTGACGTGCCGCGCCTCCTCCAGCACGTGGATCCGGTTGACCATCCGGACCAGCGGCTGGACGCCGTCGTCGTTCATCTGCTCGCGCTGCAGCCGGTCGAGCACCTCTTCGGCGACCAGGATCGCGCCGTAGCGCGCCGGGCCGTAGGAGATCGTCGGCATCAGCTTCGCCAGCTTCCGCAGCCACGGCACCGGGCCGTAGGCGGGGCAGCCGATCCGCGACGCCATCCGCGCGAACATCGTCGAGTGGCGGCATTCGTCGGCGATCTCGGTGAGGGCGAACTGCGCGTGCGCCGATGTCGGGTCCTGCTCGTAGACCTCCTTGAGCAGCATTTGCATCAGGAGGATTTCGAACCAAAGCCCGGTGGTGGCAACACTCGCGACCTCGTGCTTGCCCAGCTCGATGCGCTGCTCGGGGGTCAGCTTGTCCCAGAGTTCGGTGCCGTAGAGCGAAGAGCGCTCGTCGAGGATGAAGCGCTTGCCCTCGACCAGGGGCGCCGTCCAGTCGATGTCGACGTCGGGGTCGTAGAACTTGTTGGCCGACGACTTGAGCAGGCGCTCCGCGGTCTTCTCGCGATCCGGTTCCTTCAGCGTCCGCGTCATTGCCGACAACCCCTTCCGAAACATGTAACTTGCGGTAACAGTTACCTTTGGTAGCATCCCTCTCGTGATCGAACGTGTCAAGCGCTCCGGCAAGCAGTCCAAGCCCTCGTCGCGCGACGGGGAGGCGACCGGCGACGCTCGTCGCGACCGCTGGCGCAAGCACCGGATCGCGCGGCGCAAGGAGTTCGTCGAGGCGGCGCTGCGGGCGCTCGACACGCACGGCCCGGACCTCGGCATGGAGGACGTCGCCGCCGAAGCGGGCGTCACGAAACCCGTGCTGTACCGGCACTTCGACGACAAGGCCGACCTGTACGTGGCCCTCGGCCAGCGCGGCACGGAGATCCTCTTCGAGCGCCTGATCCCGGCGATCAACGCCGAGCTCGCGCCGGTCCCGCGGATCCGGATGGCCCTCGACGCGTTCTTCACGGTGATCGAGGAGCACCCGAACCTGTACCGGCTGCTGGCGCACGGCCGCCCGGAGAAGCCGGTGTCGTCGGACGTCGTGGCCGAGGACAAGGAACTGATCGCGACGGCGCTGACGGCGCTGCTGGGCGACTACATGCGGATGTTCAACATGGACTCCGGCGCGGCCGAGCCGTGGGCGCACGGGATCGTCGGCATGGTCCAGAACACCGGCGAGTGGTGGCTGGACCGCCGTTCGATGGGCCGCGACGCGGTGGTCGAGTACCTGACGCAGATCATCTGGGCGGCGATCGACGGGCTGACCCGCCAGCACGGCGTGGTCATCGACCCGAACCTGCCCCTGGAGGCCAACAAGGTGGTCCAGCTGGGCCGCACGGAGCCCGATTCGCTGGAGGAGACGTCATGAGCGACCACGACGAAGACGGCTACAGCGGCTCGGCGACCCTGGTGGTCGACGGGGTCTCGCTGACGACGACGGTGGAGCTGCGCGGGTACTTCCAGCCGATCGACGGGTATTACCGCTGGTACGGCCGAGTCGCGGTGAACGAGGAGCTGACGAAGCTGGCGGGCGGCAAGAAGAAGCCGGTGTCGATCCAGGCGGGCGAGTACACGGCCACCGGCGAGCTGTCGGACCCGGACCCGTGGGGGCGGTACCGGATCATGGGGACGAGCACCCCGCCGTTCCACGTGCCCACGACGCTGGAAGAACTCAACGCCTAGAGGCCTGCGACCTCGGGCCCGGTCTCGACACGACGGCCGCGGGCCGGGCGATCTCGTCCGCAAGCATCCGGGCCCGCTCGCGAACGCGGGCGCCGAGGCCACGCAGGAAGCTGTCCGGACCGCCGGGCTCCGGCCACACGGACCCGGCGTGCCGGACCGGCAGCTCACCAGCCCACAACGCTCAACCCCTGAAACGCCGTGAAGCCCCTTCCGACCTGATCGGGAGGGGCTTCACGGACTTCGGAACCGGCTCGGCCACCCCGCGCGGTGGCCGCACCGGCCGGATCAGGGCTGACGCGGCCCGGGCAGCTCGCGCCCGGGCAGCCAGCCGTTCGGGATGTCCGTCGCGCGCCACTTGCGGATGCTCAGGCGGACCGCCGTGACCGGCGCGTCGAGGAACGGTGCCGCCTCCGGGACCTTCGTCACCAGGAGCGAGCGCACCAGCGGGTCGTCGTCGGCCGGGACGATCTCGGCGAGGGCCTGTGCCTGCAGGAACGGCTGCATCGGAGAACCCGTCGACACCACGACCGAAACCACCGGGTTCTCCCGGACCGCGGCCAGCGTGCGTCCCCGGTCCTCGAGCACCAGGTTCAGCGTGAACGGCCCCGTCTCCGCGAAGTACACCCCGCCGACCCACGGGCCGTCGCTGCCCGAGGTCGCGAGGAACATCGACTTGTGCGCGGAAAGGGTGCTCCGCACGAGCTCCGCCACGTCGCCGGCCATCGGCTCGACAGTGGTCATCCTGGTCGCTCCCGGAGTGTCCGTCCGGGCCCCGTGGCGCCGGATCGCCAGCCGAAGTTAGGCGGCGGGATCGCGACACTCCAAGGAACACGCACCGATCCGGTGAAAGCGCCGCCCACCAGGGCGACAAGCACGAAGGCCACCCCGGGGGATCCCGGGGTGGCCTTCGCGACGGCTACGAGTCAGTCGCCGACGCCGAACCCGACCTTGCGGACGTCGGACGGGGCGATCTCGACGTACGCGATGCGGTCGGAGGGGACGATGTACTTGCGCCCCTTCTCGTCGCTGATGCGGAAGAGCCCGTCACCGGCCGTCAGGGCCTCGGCGACCAGCTTCTCCACCTCGTCGGGAGACTGGCCACTGGACACCACCAGCTCGCGCGGCGTGTCCTTGATGCCGATCTTGACCTCCACGTGGGACCTCCGCTGGAAATTCGTAAGGGATGTGCTCGGCAAGGCTAACCGAACGGGCTCGTTCCGGTGGCGCATGTCCGCGCTCGACCGCGTCGTCACTTCCGGGTACTCCATCGGGATCAGCCCAGGCCGAGCGCCTGCATGCGCTTCGTGTGCCCCTGTTGCAACCGCCGGAACAGCGCCGCAATTCCGGAGAGGTCGCCGGATCCGCCGATGATCAGCTCGGCCAGCCCGTCGCGCTCGGCGACGACGTACTGGGCCTGGGTCAGTGCCTCCCCCAGCAGGCGGCGGCCCCACAGGGCGAGCTTGTCGCGGGTCTTGGGATCGGCTTCGATGCCGGCCGCGACTTCGCGTTCGGCGAACGCGGAGTGGCCGGTGTCGGCGAGCACGGTGAGCACGAGGTCCTTGGTCTCGGGGTCGAGCCAGCTGGCGATCTCGCGGTAGAGGTCGGCGGCCAGCCCGTCGCCGACGTAGGCCTTGACCAGCGACTCCAGCCACGACTTCGGCGGCGTCGAAGCGTGCCAGGCGTCGACCTGGGCGACGAACGGCGTCATCGCGTCTTCGATCTTGACGTCGTGACCGGCCAGGTGCTGGGCCAGCAGGCCGTAGTGACCGATCTCCGCGGCCGCCATCTGCGCCAGCGCGGCCCGCCCCGCCAGGGTGGGGGCACTGCGCGCGTCTTCGGCCATCCGGTCGAACGCGGACAGTTCGAGGTAGGCGATCACACCCAGAAGGTCGACTACGCCTTCTGAGATCTCTTTCGGCTCGGTCACGGGGGCAGGGTATCGCCGAAGCACCCGGGCGTGTCGGGACGAGACCGATCACACGGGTTCCGGCGTGCCGGGTACTGTCGAAAAACTGCTGACCAGGTACACTGCGATTGAAATAGAAGCTTCCGTACGCCATACCGGCGTCGGGAACAGGCAGGTCACGTTGGCTTGCCGACGTACTGCAATGTGCGTGCACGCCTCTTCCGGCATTCCCGGGACGGACCGGTTCCGCGCTCCAGATCAGCGCCAGGGACCAGGGTTTACTCCCGGTCGAGTGTCGAGCGGACCTACGGCTGTGCGCGCTGGTCACGAGAGAGGCGATCACCCTGACCGCAGAAATTCCCACAACCGAACAGACCCCCGCCGTCGCGCTGGAGCACAGCGAGACCGGTCCGGCCGCGCTCGACACCTCCCACCCGCTGCAGGCGGGCGTCGAGGTCGAGCCCGAAGCCCCGACCTTCGCGTCCTTCGGCGTCAAGCCGGAGATCGTCAAGGCCCTCGGCGAGGCCGGCATCGAGCGGACCTTCGCGATCCAGGCGCTCACGCTGCCGCTCGCGATGGCCGGCGACGACCTCATCGGCCAGGCCCGCACCGGCATGGGCAAGACGCTGGGCTTCGGCGTCCCGCTGCTGCACCGCGTGCAGGTCCCCGGCGACGGCACCCCGCAGGTGCTGGTCGTGGTGCCGACCCGCGAGCTGTGCATCCAGGTCGCCAACGACCTCAAGGGCGCCGGCAAGCACCTCGGCATCCGCACCCTGGCCATCTACGGCGGCCGCCCGTACGAGCCGCAGATCGAGGCGCTCCGCAAGGGCATCGACGTCGTGATCGGCACCCCGGGCCGCCTGCTCGACCTGGCCGAGCAGCAGCACCTCGTGCTCGGCAAGGTCCGCGGTCTCGTGCTGGACGAGGCCGACGAGATGCTCGACCTGGGCTTCCTGCCCGACATCGAGCGCATCCTGCGGATGGTGCCGGACGAGCGGCAGACCATGCTGTTCTCGGCCACCATGCCCGGCCCGATCATCACACTGGCCCGCACGTTCCTGCGGCAGCCGACGCACATCCGCGCCGAAGAGAACGACGCGAGCGCGATCCACGAGCGCACCACCCAGTTCGTCTACCGGGCGCACTCGATGGACAAGCCCGAGGTCATCGCCCGCGTGCTGCAGGCACAGGACCGTGGTCTCACGATGATCTTCAGCCGCACCAAGCGCACCGCGCAGAAGGTGGCCGACGACCTGGTCGAGCGCGGCTTCGCGGCCGCCGCCGTGCACGGCGACCTGGGCCAGGGCGCCCGCGAGCAGGCCCTGCGCGCGTTCCGCTCCGGCAAGGTCGACGTCCTGGTCGCGACCGACGTCGCCGCCCGCGGCATCGACATCGACGACGTCACGCACGTGATCAACTACCAGTGCCCGGACGACGAGAAGACCTACGTCCACCGCATCGGCCGCACCGGCCGCGCGGGGCGCACCGGTGTCGCCGTCACCCTCGTCGACTGGGACGAGATGCCGCGCTGGAAGCTGATCTCGGACACCCTCGGCCTCGACAAGCCGGAGCCGGTGGAGACGTACTCGTCGTCGAAGCACCTGTATGAGGACCTGGGCATCCCGGAGGGCACGAAGGGCCGGCTGCCGCTGGCCAACCGCACCCGGGCCGGCCTGGCCGCCGAGGAGGAAGAGGACCTGGGCGGCAAGCGCCGCGGCCCGCGTGGCCGGGCCAAAGCCGGCGAGACGCCCTCGGAGGACGCGCCGCGCAAGCGCAACCGCACCCCGCGCAAGCGGACCCGCGGTGGCGCGCGGTCGGGCGAGGCGATCGAGGCCGCGGACAACGCCGCTGCCACTTCTCCGGACGACGCTCCGGCCTCGTCGGAGGGACGCACTCGGACGCGTCGCCGCGCCCGCGGCACCGCGCCGGAAGCGACCGGCCCGGCCACCGAGAAGGAGGCCGGCGACAACGCCGAGCGGCCGGCTCGGCGGCGCCGCCGTCGCCGTCCCGCCGCGACGTCTGATACACCTGCGTCGGCAGACTGAACCTGAGCGCGGGGGTCCCGGCACGTGAGCGACGTCGAGAAGACGCCTGAAGAGACTCCTGAATACGGCTCGGAGGACGTCCTCGAGGACGTCGAAAGCACTCCGCCCGCCCCGCGGGTCAAGGCGCGTCGCTCGCCTTGGAACCGCGGGCGGGACCGGGTGATCGCGGCGCTGGTCGCGGTCGCCGCACTCGCCGCCGCGCTGATCATCGGTGTGACGAGCGACAGCGCGGCCACCGACCGGACCGAGGCGGCGGCACCCCCGCCGTTGCCCGCGGCGCCGAACGCGGTGCCCGGCTCGCTGGCGGAGCTGTGGAGCGCCCGCAGCGGCGCGACCCCGATCCCGGTGGTGGCGGGCGACGCGGTGGCGACGGCGGACGGCGGCGAGGTCGCCGCCCGCGACCCGCTGACCGGCCAGATCCGCTGGCACTACACGCGTGACCTGCCGTTGTGCACGCTGAACGAGACGTGGGGGCGGCTGAACGCCGTCTACCACAAGACCGAGAACTGCAGCGAGGTCACGCAGCTCGACCCGGGCACCGGCCGGATCACGGCGCAGCGCAACGGCAACGCGGAGCTGGGCACGCAGCTGGTGAGCGACGGTTCGCACGTGACGGCGACGGGCAAGAAGCTCCTGACGACGTGGCGCGACGACCTGGTGCAGAGCGCCGAATACGGCCAGGTCCCGGCGCTGGTCAACGCGGGCAAGCAGCCCCGCACGGGCTGCACGTACGGCACGGTCGCGGCGGCGTCGGGCAAGGTCGGCGTGATCGAGCGCTGCCCGGGCGACCCGGCCGACCGCCTGACGGTGTACAAGGCGGCACCGGAGAAGGACGACGAGCCGTCGGTGGCGTTCAGCAGCGTGCTGGCGGGCAAGCGGGCCCGGGTGATCGCGATGTCGGGTGATCTGACGGCGGTGGTGCTGCCGGAACAGAAACTCCTGGTGATCTACAACGGCGACGGTTCCCAGCGCGCGGCGTACCCGCTGGACGTGCCCGCGGGCGACCTGGCCGCGGATCCCCCCGCGGGCGTCGAGGCGACGACTCAGACGACCCAGAACCTGTACTGGTTCAGCGGGTCGAAGATGGTGGCGCTGTCGCGCGACGACCTTTCGCCGCGGTGGACGTTGAGCAGCGCTTCGGGTCCGGGGATCGTGTTCGCACAGCAGCTGGTGGTCCCGATCAAGGGCGGCTTGGCGGTGCTGAACGAGAACGACGGGTCGACGATCCGCACGGTCGGGGTGGACCGCCGCGGGTACACGGGAGTGGTCCGCTTGGGAGCGGCGGGCCCGGTCCTGCTGGAGGAACGCGGCGGCACGCTGACGGCCCTGAAGTAGCGGCGGCGAGTTCGGCCTTCAATCACGCGAGTTCGGCCTTCAATCACGCCAGTTCCGGGCTCGATCACGCGAGTTCCGGCTTCCGTCGGGCAAACCGACCGTCCAGGTACGCGAGCCGACCGTCCGGGTACGCGAGGTGGTTGCTTCGCTTCGGGCTCAGGTGAGCCAGAAGAGGGTCAGGGCCGAGACGGTGAAGAGCACGACCGCCAAGCCCGCGCCCGCGGCCGGGGCACCGTTGCGGCGGTCCGCGACCCGCTGGGCCAGCAACGCCAGAATCGCCGCCACCGGATGGCCGATCAGCAGCACCGCGCCGGGGCCCGGGGCGCCCGTGTTCAGGTCGATCACCGCGACCACGAGGACACCGATCGCCAGGACCGTGAGGCCGGCGGCGAGTGAGCCGGTGAATCCGCGCCACCAGCGGCCGCCGGGCTTGGCCGGCTCGGCGGGTGCCTCCGCCTCGGGCTCCGGAACAGCATCGGCCGGCTCGATCAGCTCCGGGTCGACACGTTCCTGAGGCACCGTCTGCGCCTCGGCCGCGCCGGGACCCGCAGCCAGCGGCTCGGTCTGCTGCTGCGGAACCGCCCGCGCCGCAGCTGCCGGCCCGGCCCCAGCCTCCGACTCTGCGTCAGACCCGCCCGTGGGCATGGGCACCGTGGAGAGTTCGTCGGTGTCCGGTGAAGCCACTTTTCCTCCCGGTCAGGGCGCGAGCAGGTCCCAGGGCTGCATCTGCGGGGCCGCTTCCTGCCCCGCCTTGCAGCTCGGCCTGAAGTCGCACCAAGCGCAACGGCGGTCCGGGCGGGCCGGGAACAGCACGTCCTCGTCGCCGCCCGCGTCCAGGGTATCCGTGGCCAGCCTCAGGTCTCCGGCGGTCTCGTCGGCGCGTTGCAGGTGCCTGCGCAGGCTCTCCGGGGTGTGCTCGGCCGCCGCGATCGTGCCCGTCGGGAGGTGGTGCAGCTCCACCGTCGTGCACGGCATCCGCAGCGTGCGCGCCCCCGCCACCGCGTACAACGCCAGCGCCTGCGACGCCCGGGCCTCGTACTCGTCCGGCGGCCGCTTGCCCGTCTTGTAGTCCACGATGACCAGCTCGCCGTCTCGGGCGTCGATGCGGTCCGCGCGGCCCTCGATGATCATCGACGGCTTCTCTCCCGGCGCCGGGCTCACCGGCGCCGACACCCACCGCTCGAGCCCCACCGGGTCGTGGCTGACGTCGTTGTCCTCGACGTACTCCGCCACCCATCCCTTGGCCCGCGCCCGGTAGCGCGCCGCCTGTTCGTCGCTCTCGAAGCCCGCGTCCTTCCAGAACTCCGCCACCAGCGCCACCGCCCGCTGCGGCACCCGCTTGAGCACCGGCAGGTCGAACAACGCCCGCAGCGCGTTGTGCACCACCGCGCCGAGCGTGCTGTGCGCCCACGGCCCCGTGCGCTGCGGGGTCGGCCGTTCGAGGTACGCGAGCTTGTACCGGCGCGGGCAGTCGTCGAAGGTGGCCAGCCGCGCCGGCGACACCTTCGTGAGCCGAACCGGTTGCGCGACGCCGAAGTCGAACCCCATCTGCTCCTTCACGCCGCCCACGCTACGCACCACCACCGACACTTTCCGCGCGGGACCCGAATGCCATGAAGGGCACCCTCATGGACTTTATGACCATGAGGGTGCCCTTCATGGCATATCCCTACCGCACCACCAGCACCGTGTGCGTCCCGCCGGAAACCGTCAGGGAACCGTTCCGCACCGGTTTGCCGTCGAGCAGCACCAGCCGGCCCGACGGCACCACCAGCGAACCGGACGTCCCCCGCGGAGCCGTCACCGTCAACGAGAACACCGAACCCTGCTGAGTCCACGAAGCCGACAACGCGCCCTTGGGCGTCGGCACCGCTCCCCGTGCCCACGAAACGGAACCCGGGTGCGGCGCAACCGTCCACGTCGCGAAGCCCGGCGAAGCCGGCGAGACGCCCAGCAACTCGTTGGTCAACGCAGGCACGACGCCGGTCGACCAGCCGTGCGCGGCCGACGTGTACCCCTGCTCGTAGTGCGAACCGCCGTCGCCGATGCCCTCCCACGCCGTGATGCCCGGGTCGTGTGACGCCATCCAGCCGTACATCCGCTTGATCTGGTCGATCGCCGACTCCGCCTGCCCGGTCCGGAACCGCGCCTGGATCTCCGGGAACGACGTGAACGCGTACACACGCTTCGTCCCGTCGGAGACGAGAGTGTCGTTATCCATGAACGGATTCCCGTAGGGCAACGCCCCGGCCGCGAGCCGCGCCAGCGCCGAAGTGGCTTGCGCCGGAGACGCGATACCGGCCAAAACGGCCTGGCTGTTGCCGTCCTGCCCGTGGCGCACCGCGCCCGTCCCCGAGTCGAGGTAGGCGCCCGCCGCCGGATCCCACAGGTACTGGTTCACCGCCGCCGCGACGCCGGAAGCCCGCGAAAGCCACCGATCCGCGTCAGCGGCGTGCCCCGTCGCACGCGCCAGACCCGCCGCGCCCTGAAGTGCCCGGACGTACAACGCGTTGTAGTACGTCACTTCGCCCGTACGCGGCAGGAACGCGTAGTCGCCGTAGCCGCCGGTGCCGTTGAGGCCCTTCGCGAGCAACCCGCGCGAATCGGTGACCGACGGGTACCACGCGTCGAGCGTCTTCACGAGGTGCGAGTAGTACGAAGACGCGTACGCGGTGTCGCCCGTGTAGAGCACGTAGTCCCAGCTCGACGTCACCCACCAGAGCGGATAGTCGAACAGCGGCAAGGTGTAGTTGTTGATCGACGCGGGCGGGATCCAGCCGTCGGCCCGCTGGTGGTCGGCCAGGTCGGCCAAGACGTTGCGAGCCGCCGTGCCGTCCTGGTGCGTCAGGTACTCGGTCAGCCCGGACACCGCGACGTCGCCGACGTACGGGTCCCGGTCGCGCTTCGCGCCGTCGTGCAGCACCAGTTTCCCGTCCAGCGACGGCGAGAACGCGCCACGCGGGTCCACATCGGACTCGCGGAAGGTGTCCATGCCCAGCTCATTGGTGTACGACGCCGCGTACCAGTAGCGGTTCAGCTCGGAGTCCGACGACTCGAACCAGCCCCGGTAGGTGTCCGGCGTGCCCAGGAACGGCGTGAAGTCCAGCGAGACGCCGTTGATGCGCACCTCACCGGAGGGCTCGGTGAGCGGCGCGTCCGACGCCAGCGCGTCGAGGCTGATCCGCAGGTAGCGGAAGCCGCGCAGACCGTCCGCGCACACCTGGGTCCCGGTAGCGCAGCCCTTCGTGTCCCGCCAGACGGTCGGCGTCACCGGCACGGCGATCTGGTCGCTGCCCGGCCCGCCGGAGAAGTCCGAGCGCGAGAAGTCGGAGCGTTCGCCCAGGTACTGCTGGGTTTCCGAGGTCGACACCCGGATGCCGGGGTGGTTCGCCGACGCACCCGCGAACGAGATCTTCGGGTACCCGGCGACGACCTTGCCGAAGTCCACCACCGCGACCGGCACCGGCGGGTCGGCCACCAGGCCGGGCCAGACCTCGTTGACGCGGCTGAACTCCCCCGATGGCGTGTTCTGGTCCTTCGTCACGGTGATCCGGACCTGCGTGGTCGTCACCGGCCGGTCGAACGCGACCGCGCGCTGGACAGCGGTGTTGCCGGTCACCGAAGCCGCGACGCGCCACGCGCCCGCGTCCAGGACCTCCACCGTGTAGTCCTGCGGCACACCGTCCACACTGGACAGAATCGTGACGCCGGGTAGCTCGGCCGGCGCGGCCGAGGTGATCGTCAGGACGTCCGGGTAGGCGCCGATCGTGTCGTCGTTCCAGAACGTGTCCGGGTTGCCGTCGACGGCGTTGCCCGGCTCGTACGTCCGCGGCTGGCCGTTCCCGCCGTTGTTCGGCGCGTGGAACGACGACGCGGCCGCGGTGGTCCCCGCGGGCCAGGCCGGCTTCGGCGGCGGCGCCTGCCGCTTGAACGTCGCGACGCCCCGCCCGAGCAGGCCGGCCGGGTTCGTGACGTCGCCGGTCGTCGACAGCACCTTCACCGGCCGCACGTCCCGGCTCGACGGCGCGACCACGTACTTCTGCCAGCCGGGGCCGGGCAGGGCGGACGCCGCCGGCGCCGCGACCACGCCGCTCGCCACCAGGACCGTGACCGGCAGGATTGCTCTGAGCCACTTCATCGAGGCCTCCGCAAGGCGTTTGAATCGTTTCAACCGCTGGGCTGGGATTCAATCTGCGGGAGGCGTGCCAACGATGTCAACGAAGCCGGCGGTTCCTGTCCGGCAGGACAACCCGAAAGGCGGGGTCAGTTGCCGCCGGCGATGAAGCCCCGGACGGAGTTCGCGACGAGCTCCACGGCGATGGCGGCGAGCAGCAGACCGGCCACCTTGGCCAGCAGCGTGATGCCGCTTTCCTTGATCAGCCGGATGACGACGCCGGAGTAGCGCATGCAGATGTAGATCACGAAGTGCGTCATCACGATCGCCAGCGCCAGCGCGATGTACGCGCCGACGTGGCCGTCGGCCTGCCGGACGAACACGATGGTCGCGGCGATCGCGCCGGGCCCGGCCAGCAGCGGCGTCCCGAGCGGCACGAGGGCGACGTTGACGTCCTCCGTGGCCGCTTCGGCCTCGTGGCCGTTGCCGGTCAGCAGCTGCAGCGCGATGAGCAGGAGCAGCAGGCCGCCGGCGCCCTGCAGCGCCGGGATGCCGATGCCGAGGTAGGCCAGGATCGCCTGGCCGGCGACCGCGAACAGGCTGATGACCAGCAGTGACACCAGCACGGCCTGGCGGGCGGCGCGCGCCCGCGTCGCCACCGGCTTGCGGCCGACCAGGCTGAGGAACACCGGCACGGTGCCGGGCGGGTCCATGATGACGACCAGGGTGATCGTCGCGCTCATGAAGAGTTTCGCGTCGAAGAAGTCGGCGACGGCCATGTCAGCCCTTCACGACCTGGAAGCCCGTCGCGCGCGCGACGAGCTCCTCGAGCTGCCCGGGGTCGGTGGTGCACTCGCCGAGCGCGATCGTCTTGTTCGTGCCGTGGTAGTCGCTGGACCCGGTGACGAGCAGGCCGAGCTCGCCGGCCAGCGCGCGGGTGCGGGCCCGCGTCGGCGCGTCGTGGTTCGGGTGGTCGGCCTCGACGCCGGTGAGCCCGTGCGCGGCCAGGCCGGCGAGGGTGTCCTCGCTGATCGTGGCGCCGCGACTGAAGGCGAAGGGGTGCGCGATGACCGTGACGCCGCCGGCCGCGCTGATCATGTCGATGGCTTCCTCGACGGGCGTGTCGCGGCGGGCGACGTAGTAGCCGCGGCGCGGGCTGAGGTAGTCGGCGAAAGCCTCGTCGACGGACTTGACCAGCCCGGCCCGGACCAGCGCCTGGGCCAGGTGCGGGCGCCCGGGCGGCGAGTCCTCGGGGAGCAGGCCGAAGATCTCGTCGGCGTCGATCGGGAGGCCGTCGGCGGCCATCCGCTCGGCCATCCGGCGCAGCCGCGTGCGGCGCTCGACGCGCAGCCGGGTCTGCTCGGTGACGACGGGCTCCGACGTGGGGTCGAAGAGGTAGGCGAGCAGGTGGACGCTGATCTGCCGGCCGGTCTCGGGGTCGATCGAGACGGTCGAGAGCTCGGCGCCGGGCACCAGCGTCAGGCCTGGTGGGATGGCCGCGGTGGCCGGGGCCCAGCCCGCGGTGGTGTCGTGGTCGGTGATCGCGACGACGTCGAGCCCGGCTTTCGCGGCCGCGGCGACGAGCCCGGCCGGCGAGTCGGTGCCGTCGGAAGCGGTGGAATGGGCGTGCAGGTCGATGCGCATTGCGTCCATTGTCGACGATGCGCTACGTCACAGGTGCGGCGGGCTGAGTCAGCCGACGGGCTTCTTGCCGCGGGCGGCCCGCTGGGCCTTGATCATCGAGAAGCGCTCGGCCTGCTTCTGCTTGTCGCCGAAGACGAGCTCCGAGATCGTGTCGTAGAACTCTTCGGGCTTCGGCAGGAAGTCGATCTTGTTGAGGGCCTGGATCTGACCGGCCGACTCCACGACCATCGTGCCGTAGCCCATCATGCGGCCGGTGGCGGTGCGCACGTAGCTGAGGTCGGTGACCTTGCTGATCGGCATCATCAGCACCTTGGTCGTGAACACCCCGGTGGTCATCACGAACCGCTTGTCGGTGACCACCAGGCGCTCGACCCACCACTCCATCACCACGTAGGCGAACCGCAGCACGACGAGCAGCGCGACGTACCAGAGCAGGTTCTGGCCGATGTACAACGCCGGTGGCAGCAGGTAGGACACCAGGACGCAGACGGCCAGCAGTGCGGCCGCTTCGAAGGTGTCCCACAGCAGCACCGCCCAGTGGCGGCGGATCCGGATGACCCGCCGCTCGGTGTCGAGGAGGTACTCGTCGGGATCGCGAGGCGCGAACATGGTACGAGCCTAGCCCCGCGATCAGCCCTTGAACACGTTGCTGACGAAGGTGATCACCGATTCGGCCGAGTCCCGGAGGAACTGGACGATATTGCCGACAAGGCCAGCGGCCTGACCCGGCTGGGCAATGACGAAGAACAGCACCAACGCGATACCGGCGAGGCCCGCAATCTTCTTCACGTTCACCGCGATCAAATCCCGTCTCTTACGGTGACACCGGACAACAGCAGAAATCCTGACTTTTACGTTGTACCGCACTGAACAGGCACACGGGAGGTAAGTCCCGCGCTTGGGGCAGCACGCGGTCCGAAGTGTACCGTATGGCTACTCTCCGTGTACAGGACATCCGTTTTCAAGTCGGTCACGTCTACCGTGGGGGCATGGAAGCACCCGGGGACGCCACGATCCGCTGTGTCGGCGGGATCGCGTTCGACTCGCACGGCCGCTTGCTCCTCATCAGGCGGGCGAATGACCCCGGTTCGGGGCAATGGTCGCTGCCGGGTGGCCGAGTCGAACCGGGCGAATCAGACAAAGAGGCCGTGGTCCGGGAGTTGCTGGAGGAGACGGGGCTCGACGTGATTCCCGGCACACTGGTCGGGACCGTGACCCGGGGGCGGTACGAAATCCACGACTACTGGTGCGAGGTCGCGGGCGGGACTCTCACGGCAGGTGACGACGCCTCGGACGCGCGTTGGGCCGAAGCGGCAGACCTTTCCGCGCTCGAGGCCGCCGGGGAACTGGTGGACCTGCTTTATGTCACGCTCCGCGACTGGAAAGCGCTGCCGCGGGCTTGAGGAGGCCTGTCCTGCGTCCTGAATGACTCATTCAGGACTTGGGAGGTCGTGAATGAGTCATTCAGGACATCGCGCCTGCGCCTTCGAGGGGTGTTCCAGTGGCACCGGCGCCCGAGCCGGCTCGCGCTCCCTGGGCAGGTCCGGCCGAGTCGCCGGGACCAGGATCGCGCCGCCGGCGGGCCCGCCCGGGCGAAGCTCGATCCTCAGCGGCGGGAAGGGCGGGGAGCCCGGGTGAGGTGAAGGTGCACGGCCGCCGGTCCCGAACCGCACCCGGTACCACCGGAGAGACCCGAGCCGTCCGCCTACAGCGGCAACCAGGTCATCCGCTGCCCGTGCGGCGCGGTCCGGGCCAAGGCATGGGCCTCCGCCTTCCCGTCCTCCCACCGCACGACACCCAACGTCGCCAGCCCGTCCCCCACCAGGTCCGACCGCCCCGGCAACACCGTCTCCAGCCCGGCGCCGTAGAACTCCTCCGAAACCCACCACAACGGCCGCGACGCCGCCAGCTCAGCCAACGAAGCCACGAACTCGGCACGCCGAGGAGCCGCGAAGTACGCCAGCGCGTGGCTCGTCACCACGACCAGCGGCCCCTCCAGCGACGCGGCCGCCGAAGCGAGGTCGTCGACGCCGTCGCCCGTGATGAACCGGGGGCGGTGCTTCGCCTGCTCGGCCGCCGCCGTCCGCAGCAGGCGGATGCGGTCCGGCTGGTCGGCCCAGACGCACGCCTCCAGCCACGCCAGCTCGTCCTCGTCCGAGAGGTCCACCGGGGCCCGGTCGAGGCCGGCCCGGTCGAGCACGGACAGCTTCTTCGGCAGCTTCGGCGCCACCGCGCCGGGGGCCAGGTCGAGTGCGCAGTGCAGCCCGACCGGGGTCTTCGCCGGGCCTGCCGTCAGCTGCTCGCCGCCGTCGCACTGGTAGCGGTAGCCGAAGCGGTCCAGCCCCAGCAGGAGCCCCGCACTGCAGCCGACCTCCAGCAGGGAAACCTTCCCGCCCGCTTCCTTCGCCGCCCGCGCGACGCCCGGGTACAGCAGCGCCGCCCGGCGGACCTCGTTCGTCTGCGTATAACGCGACGAAATCAAGGACCGGGCCTTGTCCGCCCGCTCCAGCAGGAACGACCGGAACAGCGGCCAGGTCTCCGAGTCGACGCCGTCGAAGCCGCCCAGCGACGGGTAGTACCGCGAGAGCGGGTGGATGGGGTCGGCCTGCACGAGCCGGTGCGCGGTCGCCATCAGCAGCGTCGCCCGCACCTCGCCGTCGCGGGCCGAGGCGAGCAGCCCGGCGATGTCATCGTCCTCGGCCGCCTGCAGCGCCAGGTGCTCGTACAGCGGCGAGACGCCGCGAGCCTCGACTTCCGCGAACGTGCGGAGAACTTCTTTGATGCTGTCCAGGTCCATCAACGCCTCATCCGTGTACACAGCCTCATTCGTGCGGCACCGGCCGGCCCGGCTGCTCCCCGCCCCGAGTTTCCCCGTAGGAGCGCTTCGGCACCATCACCTTCCGCCGGAAGGTGCACACGATCAGGCCATCCTGCTTGTACCCGCGCGTCTCGACGTACACGACGCCGCGGTCGTCCTTGGACTTCGACGGCGTCTTGTCCAGCACCTCGGTCTCGCCGTAGATGGTGTCGCCGTGGAAGGTCGGCTTGACGTGCTTCAGCGACTCGACCTCGAGGTTCGCGATGGCCTTGCCGGAGACGTCGGGCACCGACATCCCGAGCAGCAGCGAATAGACGTAGTTCCCGACCACGACGTTCTTGCCGAAGTCGGTGGTCTCTTCGGCGTAGTGCGCGTCCAGGTGCAGCGGGTGGTGGTTCATGGTGATCAGGCAGAAGAGGTGGTCGTCGTATTCGGTGACCGTTTTGCCCGGCCAGTGCTTGTAGACCGCACCGACCTCGAACTCCTCGTAGTACCGACCGAACTGCACTCGTCTTCTCCTGTTCGCGTAACACCGCGTGAGGCTGGTACGACACGCATCCGTAGTGAGGAGTACCCTCAACCATTGGTTCTCGCGCGTCAACGCGAGCCCCACCACTCTCCGCCCCGGCCCGAAGGAGGTGAGGAACCCCGATGAGTAGTGGCGATAGTCCGCTCCCTAGTAGTCCCAGCGTTCCCACCACACCCGCCGGCCGGCTCATCTCCTGGTAGGCCCTTTCCCGGGAACGCTGGTGTCGCCGGGCGGACGCGTTTCCGCCCTGGTCAGTCGTCTCGCACGACCACGCACGACGCCCAGGAGATCCCATGCCTGCCATTCCCTCGCTCGGCGGCCTTCGCGGCCGCGGCAACAAGGGCGCCGTCCCCGTCCGTCCGGTTCCGGTGCCGCTGTCCGCGTACGTCGTCGACTGCGCGGTGTACGTCGCGGGTGAACGCCTGCCCGGCCGCTGGACGCACATCGAGGCGATCAAAGAGGTCCGGAAGCGGCACGAGGGCTTCGTCTGGATCGGGCTGCACGAGCCCGACTCCGAGCAGATCCAGGGCATCGCGGAGACGTTCGGCCTGCACGAGCTGGCCGTCGAAGACGCGCTCGAAGCGCACCAGCGCCCGAAGCTGGAGCGCTACGACGACACGCTCTTCCTGGTGGTCAAGACCGTCCGGTACGTCGAACACGAGTCCCCCACCACGGCGAACGAGATCGTCGAGACCGGCGAGCTCATGGTGTTCCTCGGCCGGGACTTCGTGATCACCGTCCGCCACGGGAACCACTCGGGCCTGGCGCGCCTGCGCCGCGAGCTGGACGAGGACGCCGAGCGCCTGCAGCTCGGGCCGTCCGCGGTCGTGCACGCGATCACCGACCACGTCGTCGACCACTACCTCGACGTCACGGGCCGGATCGAGAACGACATCGACGTGATGGAGGCACAGGTCTTCGCGCCGCGGTCGCAGGTCAGCGCCGAGCAGATCTACCTGATGAAGCGGGAGGTCCTCGAGCTGCGCCGCGCGGTGATGCCGCTCGCGACGCCGATCCAGCGGCTCGCCGAGGGGTACACGCGGCTGGTGCCGGACGAGGTCCGCTCCTACTTCCGCGACGTCGCCGACCACCTCACGACCGTGTCCGAGCGGGTGGCGGCGTTCGACGAGCTGCTGTCCACCCTGGTCGACGCGACGGTCGCGAAGATCTCCCTGCAGCAGAACACCGACATGCGCAAGATCACGTCGTGGGCGGCGATCATCACCGTGCCGACGATGATCGCGGGCATCTACGGGATGAACTTCGACTACCTGCCCGAGCTGCACTGGAAGTTCGGGTACCCGCTGGTGATCACGGTGATCCTGGCGATCTGCCTGTTGCTGTACCGAATATTCCGGAAGAACGGCTGGCTCTAGGTCCCCTTTCTCCACCGGATTCCGTACAGGAGATTTCTCATGTCCAGGATGCTGTCCAACCTGAAGTTCTGGGCGCTCGCGCTCAGCGTGCTGTGGATCGTCGTCATCACTTTCGTCATCGTCGCCGACCCGGGGTTCGCGCACGGGATGAAATGACGCCCCCGGGTCGTACCCTGGGGCCATGCCGAAAGCGCTGGTCGTCTCCGACGAGGTCGACGAGCGGCTGTGGACCAGCGCGGTCCGCGGCTGCCCGGTCGACCTCGTCATCGGCGCCGGCGACCTCCCCTACGACTACCTGGCGTTCCTGGCCAGCGCGCTCGACGCGCCGTGCGTGTTCGTGCCCGGCAACCACGACCCGGACCTGAGCGGCTACACCCGCTACGGCGGGCTGTCCATGAAGGACGGTTTCCCCACGGTCTGGCCGGGGCCGGCGGGCGGCGTCAACGCCGACGGCCGGGTCGTCGACGTCGCCGGGCTCCGGTTCGCCGGGCTCGGCGGGTCGATCCGCTACAACGACGGGCCGAACCAGTGGACGCAACGCCAGCAGGCACGCCGGGCCCGCGGCCTGGTGCGGCGCGCGAAGTGGCGGCGTCGCCGCGACGGCCGTGACGTCGACGTCCTGCTGACGCATTCGCCGCCACTGGACCTCGGCGACCGGGCGGACCCGCCGCACCGCGGGTTCGCGTGCCTGCACCGGACGATCGACGTGCTGCGCCCGAAGTGGTTGCTGCACGGGCACATCCACCCCCACGGCGAGCCGGTGCCGGACCGGGTCGTCGGTGAAACGCGGATCCGCAACGTGGTGGGCCACCGGATCATGGAGTTCTCATGAAAGAGACGGGCTTCCCCCGCGCCGACGCGGAGAACGACTTCCTCCGCGCGCGCCGGGGCCAGGTGCTCTCGCGGCTTTCGACGTGGCTGCGCCGCGAGCCCGACGACGTCAACATCATGCTGCCGTTCCACGAGGTGGTGGAGGCGCTCGGTTATCTCGGCGAGAGCCGGATCGGCCCGCGGGTGATCAAGCTGGACTCGATCGCCGGCACGGTCGACCGCAGCCGCGACTTCGACCGCCGCTTCCGCCCGACGTCGGCCCGGGTCCGCGAACGCTGGGAGCGCCTGGCGCTGGCGGCGCGCCGCGGCGAGGAAATCCCGCCGATCGAGGTGTACCGCGTGGGCGAGCTGCACTTCATCATCGACGGCCACCACCGCGTGTCGGTGGCGCTCGCGCAGGGACTGTCCACAATAGAGGCATCGGTGACGGTCGTCCGGACCAAACTGGACCCGAGCGGCATCCGCCATCGAGGCGACCTGATCGTCAAGGACTACCGGCGGCTGTTCCTGGAGCGGGTGCCACTGACCGGCCACGCGCGGGCGTCGGTGATCGTGTCGGACCCGTGGGACTACGCGAAGCTGGGCGAACACGTGGAGGCGTGGGGTTTCCGGCTGATGCAGGACGAAGGCAAGTTCTGCGACCGGGCGAGCATCGCGCAGCGGTGGTTCGACGAGGAGTTCGTGCCGGTGGTGGGGATGTTGCGGCAGGCGGGCATGGTCGGGGATCGGACCGATGCCGAGGCTTACATGTGGGTGGCGGCGGAGCGGTACCGGCTGATCCGGACCCATCGCTGGGACGACGACGTCATCGAGACGCTCCGCTCCCGCCGCCCCTAGAGGTCCAGGCCCGGCGTCAACGCCAGCTGCCGAACCTGGTCCTGCGTCAGCACCGGCTCCGGGCGTTGTTCCGGCAGCCGGACGTCGTTCTGCTCCAGCACTCCGCTGTTGTTCGACCAGAACTGCACGTACCCCCACGGCGCCGACAGCGTCGCCCGGTAGCTCAGCGCACCCGACGACCGGTCCGTCGTCAGCATCAAGCCGCCTTCGGGGAGCTGCTCGATGCCGCACCTGATCTCGGGCGCGGTGAGGCGGCCGCAGCGCGGGGTCCCCGCTGCCCCGGACGGCAGCATCAGCACGTACACCGACCCCGAACCCCGCTCGTCGGTGACCCGGACCCCCAGGTGGAAGAGGGCCTCCCGCGGGGCGTCGCCCACCGGGTCCGCGATCAAGTGGAACGGGTCCTCCGGCGGGGTCTCCCCCGGGATCGTCAGCCGCGAGATCTGCGCGTCCGGCGACAACAGCGATCGGACGGCGTTGCCCACCACGCAGCTCAGCCGGTCGACCAGCGCGCCGCGAGTGTCCGATGCCGTGGGACACGGGCGGTTCGCGACTTCGGCCCGGTGCGGCAGCACCACCACCGCCAGCCCCAGCGCGAGGACCACGACGGCCAAGGCCACCGCGCCGGTCAGCAGGTGCCGTCGGCGCGAAAGGCGGGCGGCCGAAAGCACCGCGTCCCCGGAGAGACCCAGCGGGGGCTCGCCTTCGGTCACATAAGCCGTCAAGGCGGTCCGGACGTCTTCCATCACCGCTCCTCCGCCGTCGGCGCGGGCAGGACCGCGCGCAGGGCTTCGACCCCGCGGGCCGTCTGGGACTTGACCGTGCCCTCGGCGACGCCGAGCAGCGAAGCGACCTCCGCCACCGGGAGGTCTTCGAGGAACCGCAGGACGACCATCGCGCGCTGCCGCGGCGTGAGCCCGGCGAGGGCGCGCTCCACGTCGAGGCGCACGGGGGTGTCGCGGCCCGGTGGCGACTCCTGGTCCGGAGGGGACGAAGTCACGTACTCGCGGACCGGCCCACGACGGCCGGCCAGGAAGAGGTTCAGCAGGATGCGGCGCGCGTACGCGTCGACCGTGCCCGGCCGGACGCGGCGCCAGCGCCGGTACAGCTGCACGAACATGGCCTGGACCAGGTCCTCCGCCTGGTGCCAGTCGCCGCAGAAGGCGAACGCCACCCGGCGGAACCGCTGCACCCGCGCGGCGAAGTACTCGCTGAAATCGAGGTCTCTCGACGCCCCCACCCGGCCCCCCTTCGCACGTTCTCAGTGTTACTAGTGCGCGGAGGGCCGGGAAGGTTCAAGCGAAACTCACATGTGAACGGCGCCGGGGGCGGCTTCGCCCTTCGGGGCGCCCGACTGGAGCAGCAGGCCGCTGAGCACCGCACCCACCACGAAGATCACCGCCGCCCAGGTGAACGCCGTCGTGTAGCTCTCGATCGCCGCCTCGGCCGCCAGCTGCGGCGTCGGGACCTTGCCCACGAGGTACGACGTCGCCGCGTTGCCGGCCAGCGTCGACAGCAGCGCCGTGCCGATCGAGCCGCCGACCTGCTGCATCGTGTTGACCGCGGCCGACGCGACACCCGCGTCGTGCGCCTCGACGCCGAACGTCGCGACGCTCATCGCCGGCGCCATCGCCAGGCCGATGCCGAAGCCCATCACCAGCAGCGGGCCGAGCACGCCGCTCGCGTACGTGCTCTCGAGACCGATGCCGCTCAGCCAGAACAGGCCGACCGCGGCGATCGCCATGCCCGTCGGCACCAGCGGCCGCGGGCCGAACCGCGGCAGCAGGACGGCCGTCGCCGAAGTGGCGGCCAGCATCAGCGTCGCGACCATCGGCAGGAAGCCGAGGCCGCTCTCGATCGGCGTGAACTTCAGGTTCTGCTGCACGTAGAACGTCAGGAACAGGAAGATCGCGAACATGCCGATGGCGAGCAGGAACATCGCCAGGTACGAGCCGCCGCGGTTGCGGTCCAGCAGCACGCGCAGCGGGAGCAGCGGGTGCGAGACGCGCTGCTGCAGCCACACGAACACACCCAGCAGCACGACGCCGGCCGTGAGGAAGCCCCACACCGACGCCGACGACCACGAGTTCGACGAGGCGTTCGCGAAGCCGTAGACCAGCGCGAACAGGCCGGCCGACGCGGTGACCGTGCCCGGCAGGTCGAGCTTCGGGCGCGGGCCGTCGTCCTTCTGGTTGCGCAGCAGGACCGAGCTGCCGACGAACGCGGCGACCGCGAAGATGATGTTCACGAACATGCACCAGCGCCAGTCGAGGTACTCGGTGAGCACGCCGCCGAGCAGCAGCCCGACCGCCGCGCCGCCACCGCCGATGGCGCCGAACACGCCGAACGCGCGGCCGCGTTCCTTCGGGTCGGTGAACGTCGTGGTGAGCAGCGAAAGCGCGGCCGGCGCCAGCAGCGCGCCGAACACACCCTGGGCCGCACGGGCGATCAGCAGCATTTCGATGTTGCTCGCCGCTCCCCCGAGCGCGGACACCGCGGCGAACCCGGCCAGGCCGACGAGCAGGGCGTTCTTGCGGCCGAAGAGGTCCGCGAGCCGCCCGCCGAGCAGCAGCAGGCTGCCGAACGCGAGCGCGTAGGCCGTGACGACCCACTGGCGGGCGTCGTTGGAAAAGCCCAGGTCGACCTGGGCGGACGGCAACGCGATGTTCACGACGGTCGCGTCGAGCACGACCATCAGCTGTGCCAGGCCGATCATCACCAGGATCAGCCACCGCCGGCTGTGGTGGGGGTTCTCGGCGGCGCGCGCGTCCCCCGGCGGCGCGACGGCGAGAGTGGATTCGGACATGGGTGTCCCCTCACTGGGAGTGATCAGGAAGCTATGTGGAGTAGGTATCTCCCCTTACGCGACCCAAGGTACACAAGAACCGGAGAGGGCGCCTCTACTTGATTGGTAGACTGGGACGCATGACACGGGACGCAGGTCCCGCCGCACCGGCGCGGCCGCTGCGGCGCGACGCCGAACTCAACCGCCGCCGCATCCTCGCGTCGGCCCGGGAAGTCTTCGGCCGACGAGGCCTCGAAGCCACCCTCGACGACATCGCCCACCACGCCGGTCTCGGCGTCGGCACGGTGTACCGCCGCTTCCCCAGCAAGGAACACCTGGTCGAGGCCATGTTCGCCGAGCGCATGGAGGAGATCGGCGACCTCGCCGAAGAGGCGCTGAAGGCCGACGACCCCTGGCAGGCGTTCGTCGAGTTCACCTGGAAGTCGATCGAACTGCACTCCGGGGACCGCGGGCTGCGCGAGATCATGCTGTCCAACAAGTTCGGCCACGAGCACGTCGCCGAAGAGAAAGCCCGCATGGTGCCGTTGATCACACGGCTCGTCGAACGGGCCCAGGAGGCGGGCGGCCTGCGCGCCGACTTCGCCCCGACGGACATCCCGCTCCTGCACATGATGGTCGGCTCGGCGATCGAGTTCACGTCCGCGGTGGAGCCGGACCTGTGGCGCCGCTGCCTCGCGATGCTCCTGGACGGCCTGCGCGCGCAGCCCGGCAAGCCGTCCCAGCTGCCGCACCCGCCGCTCGGCGTGGACGAGGTCGACGAAGCGATGTCCTGCTGGCGCCCCTGATGGGGTGATCAACCTTGCCTGGCAACGAAAACACCGCGTGCGTCGAAGTCACCTTCATTTCACCGCCGCGGCGGTGCGGGACTCGAAGGATCCCTCCGGCCCGCACTTCGCCGTCGACGCCTGGCTGGGCTTCCTCACCGCCGTCACTCCGACGGGATGATCGCCCACATGATCAGGTAGGCCACGAACTGCGGCCCGGGCAGCAGGCACGACAGCACGGCCAGCAACCGCACCGTGCTGGTCTTCATGCCCCACCGCTGGGCGAGACCCGCGCACACGCCGCCGATCATGCGGCCGTAGCGGGGACGGGACAGCCGTCGGGTCGTGACCGGTGCGCTCATCGTCTTTCCCTTTCTCGAACTTCGGAGAACTTCCGATATCTCCACTTCACCACCGGAGTACCCACTTCCGCATCGCTCGCGGGAAGGATCCTTCCCTTAGGGGACGGTAAAAGCGAAAAACGTTCGGCAAGCCCCGCGAAACCCGGGAAACCGGCGTGGAATCCGGTGACCTGCGCGTTCTCCTGACCTGGCGCGAAAAACATTGAGAGATGTCCCCGTCAGGGCTGGTTTTTCGCCGCGATGCGGTGATACTTGCACACCGTGTACCCGCGTCTGCAGTCCTTGGTCGTCGCCATGCTCTGCGCCCTCCTCACCGCCGGGTGCGCGACGACCCAGGCCGCTCCCGAACCGTCTTCCGGGCCCACTCCGCTGACCGCGTCCGCCGCGCTCGGGGACTTCGGGACCGTCGACTACTGCAGCCTGCTCGACGTGGGCGCGGTGGCCCCCGGCGCGGCCGTCACCCCGACGTTCGAGAACTGCCGGGCCGACGCCGGCGGGCGCACGATCCTCGTGGGGCCGCTGGCCTTCGACTCCGATCCGAACATCAAGCCCTACTCCTACGAGGGCTCGGTGCCCGACGGCGTCGCGGTGCAGCAGTCGATGTTCAACGACCAGCGCGCCTGCACGCGCGCCATCACCTTCGCCGACGGCAACCGGCTCGACCTCTCGGTCACCGACGCCGGTGCCGACCAGGCCGGCCGGTGCGGGGTCGCGGACGCGGCCGTCGGCTCGGCGCTGACCGCCGTCACCGCGAACAAGGTGGGCCGGCTGAAGTTCCCGGACCGCTCGTGGGGCCTCGTGGCACCGTGCGCGATGCTGGACGACCCCGCCCTCGACGTCGTCGCGGGCGCCGGCAGCCGGCCGACGACCGGCCTGTCCGGGCACAGCTGCATCCGCGGCAAGCTGAGCTTCAAGCTGACCGTGCAGACGGACGAGCCGGCGACCCCGGCCGAGACGGTGGGCGGGCGCGAGGCGCGGGTCCGCGTCGAGGGCGCGTTCTGCCTGGTCGACACCACGCAGCCGGCGCCGGGCCTGCCGGGCCGCCGCGAACTGGCGGAGCTGAGCGTGGTGGAGACGGCGGGCACGGCGGGCGACGGCACGTGCGCGCTGGCCCGCACCGCGGCGAACGTGATCCTGCCCCGGCTCCCGGTGGCGTAGCCCGCCACCTTTCTCAAAACTTTTCTCCGGGGGATGTCGAACGGCGCCGAGCCGGTTCGTAGCCAAGGTGAGAGACCCGCACCGAGCGGTCACCCGGAGGAAGGAGCCTGAGATGAAGCAGTACCTGCTGGCCGTCCAGCTCGACGAGAGCGCGCCGCCGGAACCCGAAGAAGCCGTGCAGGCCCAGCTGGCCCGCACCGGCAAGGTCACCGACGAGATGAAGGCCGCCGGGGTGTGGGTGTTCGTCGGCGGCCTGCAGCACTCGGACGCTTCCACGGTCGTCCGCACCCCGGGCGGCACGACCACGCTCACCGACGGCCCGTTCGCCGAGACGAAGGAACAGCTCGGCGGGTTCTGGGTGATCCGGGCCGAAGACCTCGACCAGGCGCTGACCTGGGCCGAGAAGTGCTCACTGGCCTGCGAGCAGCCGATCGAGGTGCGCCCGTTCGACGACGGTTCGCGCCGGCGCTGATGGATCTCGACGGCGTCTACCGGGCGGAGTACGGCCGGTGCGTGGCCACGCTGACGCGCCTCCTCGGGGACATCGGGCTCGCCGAGGAAGCCGTGCAGGACGCGTTCGCCGTGGCCGTCACGAAGTGGGACGAAGAGCTGCCGCCCAACCCCGGCGCGTGGATCGTGACCACCGCCCGCAACCGGGCGATCGACCGCCTGCGCCGGGAGTCCACCCGTGAGGCCCGGCACGCGCAGGCGTTGCTGCTGAACCAATCCGACGAGCTCCAGGAGGTGGGACCCGTGCGCGACGACCAGCTCCGCCTGATCTTCACCTGCTGCCACCCCGCGCTTTCGCCGCTCGCGCAGACCGCGTTGACGCTGCGCCTGCTCGGCGGGCTCGAGGTGCCGGAGATCGCGCGGGCCTACCTCGTCCCGGAAGCGACCATCTCGCAGCGGATCGTCCGCGCGAAGAAGAAGATCCGCGACGCCGGCATCCCCTACCGCGTGCCGGACGCCGCCGAGCTCCCCGATCGGCTGGCCTCGGTGCTCACCGTGCTATACCTGATCTTCAACGAGGGGTACGCGTCGACGTCCGGGGAGCTGCTGCGGACGGACCTGTGCGCCGACGCCGTCCGCCTGGCGCGGGCGCTCGCCGAGCTGATGCCGGACGAGCCGGAGGTCCTCGGGCTGCTGGCGCTGCTCCTGCTCACCGAAGCCCGGCGGCCCGCCCGCGTGGGCCCCTCGGGTGAGCTGGTGGTGCTCGCGGAGCAGGACCGGTCGCGGTGGAACCGGGAGCTGATCGCCGAGGGGCACGACCTGGTGCGGCGCTGCCTGCGCCGCAACCGGCCGGGCCCGTACCAGCTGCAGGCCGCGATCAACGCCGTGCACACGGACGGGCCGTCGACCGACTGGACGCAGGTGCTGGCGCTCTACGACCAGCTGCTGGCCCAGAACCCGACGCCGATCGTCGCGCTCAACCGCGCGGTGGCCGTCGCCGAGGTGCACGGCCCGGCATTGGCGCTGGCGACGATCGAGGACCTGGACCTGCCGGGCTACCACCTGCTGCCCGCCACCCGGGCCGACTTCCTCGCCCGGCTCGGCCGGACCACGGAGGCGGTCGCCGCCTACGACGAGGCGATCGCCTTGGCGGGCAACGAAACCGAACGGACTTTCCTGGAGACACGGCGAGCGCGCCTGGCTCCGGACGACGAAAGGACATCGCCATGACGGGGCTGGAGAAGGTGAGTGCCTGCCTGACGTTCGCCGTGCCCGCGGCGACGGTGTTCGCGGTGCTGGCCGACCCGGCGGCCCACGCGTCGATCGACGGCACCGGCTGGGTCCGGGACCCGATCGACCCGGCGCCGCTGACCGGGCCGGGCCAGCTCTTCCGGATGGGCATGCACCACGACGACCACCCGGACGGGAACTACCGCGTCGTCAACAAGGTCGAGCTCTTCGACCCGCCGCGGCTCATCGGCTGGCTGACGGGCTACGAAAAGGACGACGGCGAACCGGAGTTCGGCGGCTGGCTCTGGCGCTACGACCTGGTGCCGCGAGGGCCGTCCGAAACCGAAGTCACGCTCACCTACGACTGGTCCGGGGTGCCGCAGTTCGTCCGCGACCGCGGCATCCGCTTCCCGCCCTTCGGACCCGGGCACCTCATCGAATCCCTGCACCACCTGACCGAACTCACCACAACGAGGAGCGCATCATGACCGCCACCTACACCTTCGACGTCTTCTGCAGCCTCGACGGCTTCGGCGACCACCACGGCGACTGGGGTGGCTACTGGGGCAAGCAGGGCCCCGAGCTGCTCGCGCACCGCCTCGCCCAGTACGAGCAGGAGCAGCGGATCGTCTTCGGCGCCACCACCTTCCGGATGACCGCCGAGATGCTGAGCGCCGTTCCCGAGGACGACCTCGACCCGTGGGTGACACGGCTGCACAACCTGCCGGCCACCGTGGTGTCGAACACCCTCGAAGGACCGCTCGGCTGGCCGGACGCGACCATCCTGAGCGGCGACGCCGTCGACGTCGTGGCCCGGCTGAAGAAGGAGTCCGACGTGCCGCTGCGCTCGCACGGGAGCCTGGCGATGAACCGGGCGCTGCTGGCCGCCGGCATGGTCGACCGCGTCCAGGTGACGCTCTACCCGGTCATCACCGGCAAGACCGGCGAGGGCCCGATCTTCGCCGGCGCTGAGGACTTCGACCTCGAGCTGCTCGAGACCCGCACGCTCGACGGCAACATCCAGGAGCTCATCTACCGCCCCACCCTGCACCCCTGAGAAGTGCCGTTAAGGGGCTCTTCGTATTGATGTGTGGGTGGTCACCGGCCTGGGAGATCGGGTCGGTGACCACCGAGGGCGAGCATGGCCAGCGCCATCAGGGACCCGGGCATACGGAACCCGAAGGCGACGCGGGTGAAAAGCCGGATTTTGGTGTTGGTGGCTTCGAGCACGGCGTTGGACAGACCAAGACGGAGGCTGGCGCAGATCGGGGCGAGCTGGCGGCGGACCTTGCGGCCGAG
>NZ_JAPZLD010000035.1:0-130948 GCF_030182635.1 Amycolatopsis ponsaeliensis | reverse complement strand
ACCACCAGAGCAGCAAGCTCGTCATACGACGGACGCCCATCCCCGGTCACACGATGATCATCGCACCACGACAACCACCACACGACCGGGGACCTGACTAGTTACAAACAGCGTTCTAACCCTGTTCCACACTCACGACCAGCCACGGCAGGAGAGGGCCGCGGCAGAGCACCCAGCTCGCGAGGAAGGCACCGTGGGGTTCCGGGGGCTCGGCCCCCGGGCGAAAGGACGAAGTGAAGGCCCGGCGAAGGGGCGAAGCCCCGAGAGCCGGAGCCGAAAAGAAGGGGACCCCGCGCACCCGTCAGAGCCTGCTTATCCTTGCTGCCTTCCGGCCCTGGGGAGGTTCACAGGGTGGACGCCGCGCGGGGTCCGAGGTCAAGTGTAGCGGGCTCCGCTCAGGCCCCCGCGCCCGCCTGGGCGCGAGCCTTCTTGAACGTGTTGTGCAGGACCGCCAGCAGGGCATCCCGCACCGAAAGCCTCTGCCGCGCGTCGAACGTGATCAGGGGGACGTCCTCGCTCACCGCCAGCGCCCACCGGATGTCCTCCAGGTTGTGCCCCAGTGCGCCGTCGAACATGTTCACCGCCACCACGAACGGCAGGCCCGCGTTCTCGAAGTAGTCGACCGCCGGGTAGCAGTCGTCCATGCGGCGGGTGTCCACGATCACCAGCGCGCCCAGGGCGCCGTGGACCAGGTCCTGCCACATGAAGCCGAAGCGGTCCTGGCCGGGTGTGCCGAACAGGTACAGCTTCACCTCGTCGTCGATCGTGATGCAGCCGAAGTCCAGGGCCACCGTTGTCGTGGTCTTCGACGGGACGTGGCCGGTGCGGTCGACGTTGGCCGCCACCGACGTGATCGCCGCCTCGGTCGTCAGCGGCTTGATCTCCGAGATGGACGACACCGCCGTCGTCTTGCCCACGCCGAAGCCGCCCGCGATGACGATCTTGACCGGGGCCGGCGGGCGGGCCGCCGGTTCAGTGAATGGCTTCGAGTCCACGAATGACCCTTTCGATCATGCCGAGGTCGTGCGAGTTGTGGTTCGCCGGCCGCCGGACGACGACGTAGCCCTGCTCGGCGAGGTCGGCCACCAGCACCCTGGCGACGCCGATGTGCAGGCCGAGCATGGCGGCCACCTCGGCGACCGACACCGTGCTCCGGCAGAGCGAGACGATCTCCTGCCGTTCGAACGTGAGCTTCGGGTGCGACGCCGCCCCGAGCCGGGACGTCATGACCTGCGCCTCGATCTCGAGGCTCTGGTCGACCGGCTGGGCCCGCCCCGAGGTCATCAGGTACGGCCGCAGGAGCGAAGGTTCCGAAGGTTCTTCGGTCATCACGAACCTACGGTGTTCTTGAGCTCCTCGATCAGGCCCGGCGTCAGGACTTCGGTGGCGCGGTTGGCGAACATGGCCATCTCGTAGGCGATCGTGCCCAGGCTGGCCTGCTTGTTGGCCAGGACGCCCAGCGAGCAGCCGATGCTGATGGTGCAGACCAGCAGGTACCCGTGCTGCAGCTCGATGATCACCTTGTCGGGCGAGCCGAGCGGGTGGCTTTCGGAGACGCCGTGGGCGAGGCCGAGCATGGCGGACGAGATCGCGGCCAGGCGGTCGGCGTTGGAGCGCTCGAGCTCCGAGGACACCGCGATCAGCAAGCCGTCGGCCGAGACCGCGATGGCGGCGATCGCGCCCGCGGTGTGTTGCGCGAAGCGGCTCACCAGCCAGTTGAAGTTCTGGGCTTCGACGCTGACGCCTGCTGCGGGGATGCTCATTTCCTGCTCTCTTCTTCTCGTTCCATCACACGACCGGCGACCACGCCTCGCGGCGGGCTGTCTGCCGTAATCTCGTCCGCCTTGGCGAGGCCGGCGGCGAACGAGTCGAACGCGGCCCGCTCGGCCGCCGGGTCCCGCTTGCCGCGGTCCACGGCGGCCCGTGCGGCCGGCCTGCCCGCGGCGACCTGCTGACGCAGGCCGGGGGCGAGCTGAGCCCCGGGGACCCGGCGGACCAGGCCGTCCCGGGACGGCGGGGCGGCGGGGACACCCGCCGGGGGCGACACGGGTTCCATGACGACGGTCCGGGGCGCGGACACCGGAGCCTCGGCGGCCATCGCCGAGTCCCCGGGCACGCGGACCGGCAGCGACGCGCCGTCGCCCGCGGAGACCTCGGCCGCCCGGGCGAAGGCGTCCTGGAACCCGTCCATCGCGGCCTTGGTCGCTTCCGGGTCGTGCCGCGGCTCCGGCGACACCGGCGCGGTGGTGCCCGGGCTCGGCAGCTGGGCGCCGCGGACGCGCCGCTTGAGCCCGCTCCGGCTTTCGGGAGCCCGCTCGGCCGCGACGTCCGGCTCGGCGTCCGGCCACACCGGTTCCAGCTCGTTGAACCAGCGGAAGCCGTTGCGGGAGCCCAGGAGCGCCGGGATCGCCGGCGAGGGCAGCTGAGCCGGTCTCGAATCGTCCGAAGTGGACACCGTGGCGGCCACCGCGACCGCTTCCGCGGGGCGCGCCTCGGGCACGGCCTGCGCCGGGATCACCGGCGCCGGCCTCACGCGCACTCCCGCGCGATGGCTGAACAGCGCCGACGGGATCGTCAGCCGCGCGGTCACGCCGCCGGTCGTCGGCGTCGCGAGCAGTTCGACGCCCAGGTCGTGGCGCCGCGCCAGGCGGCCGACCACGAACAGGCCGAGCACGCTGGTCGGCGCCAGCTCGAGCCGTTCGCGCTCGACGAGCCGCTGGTTCTCCTCGGCGAACTTCTGCGCGGTCATGCCGATGCCGTGGTCGACGATGTTCACCAGGCAGGAGCCGTCGGCGAGGAACATCGTGTCCACCTCGACCATGGATCCCGGCGGCGAGAACGACGTCGCGTTCTCCAGCAGCTCGGCGAACACGAGCACCAGGTCGGCGCCCAGTGCCGAGGACAGCAGGATTTCCGCGACGACACCGAGCTTGACGCGCTGGTAGTCCTCGATCTCGGCGAGCGCGGACCGCAGCGCCGTGGACAGCTCGATCGGGCCGGCGATGCGTGTCTCGTCGCGGGTGCCGGACACCACGAGCAGGTTGTCGGCGTTGCGGCGCAGGCGGGTGGAGAGGTGGTCGAGCCGGTAGAGGCTGGCCAGCAGCCGGGTGTCCTGCTCGTTGCGCTCGACCTCGTCGATCAGCGCGAGCTGGCGGCCGACGAGGTTCTGCGTGCGCTTGGCGACGTTCGCGAACATCAGGCTGGTGTTGCGCCGGGTGAGCGCCTGCCGTTCGACCAGCTCGGCCGCGGTGGTCTGGACCCGGTTGAACGCGGCGGCCAGCTTGCCCAGCTCGTCGCTCGAGACGACGTCGATGGTGGCCAGCCGCGGGACCTGCTCCTCGGCCTCTTCGGTGTCGGTCACGCGGACGAGCTCGGTGCCGGCGAGGTCGGCGACCGACGTCGCCGCGGTGGTCAGCCGCTGCAGCGGACGGGCGATCGAGCGGGACACCGCGACCGCGAGGAAGGCGACCAGGAGGAACAGCAGGCCCGCGCCGACGCCGACCAGCCACGCCAGCCGCGTGCCGGCGTCGGCACGGTCGGTCGCCGCGTCGGCGATCTCGCCGGTGACCCGCTCCTGGACCAGCTTCCGTTGTCCCGCCTGGCTTTCCGACGCGGTGAGGACGTCGGTGACGTACTGGGACGTCGCGGCGGCGTCCCGCGGGTTGCCGATCTGGGAGGCGAGCTCGTTGATCCGGCGGCCCGCGTCGCTCTGCTCGACGTTGACGACCATGGCGGACTGGTCGCGGTCGGTCTCGTCGTCGGCCTGCTGGACGAACCGGTCGGTGAAGATCGGCGCCTGCTGCGTCGCGTCGTCCAGGATGGACCGGCCGGCTTCGGGCGACACCGCCGTCACGATCAACGCCATGCCGCGCAACGAGTTCTCCTCGTTCGCGCGCAGCAGCGCCTCGAGCGCGGTCAGCTCCCGCGTGCCCTCGGCGTCACTGGTGAGCTGCGGGACCAGCCGCAGCGAGTCGATCACCGCCCCGATCACGGCGTGGTAGGTGCGGGCGACGCTGTCGAGCGCGACCCCGCGCCGCTCGGCGTTCTGCCGCACCTCGGTCAGCGAGCCGATCCGGGTCAGCGCCGCGGAAAGCTCGTCCGGCGCGTCGGCACCCAGCGACGACCGCACGTTCTCGACCGCCGCGTTCACCGTCTTCTGCTGCTGCAGCATCTGGCCGGCCGGCATCGACGGCGTCGCGACGTACGCGCCGGTGAGCAGCCGCTCGCGCTGCAGCTGCCAGACCAGCCCGCCGAGCTGCTGGGTGTGCCGCGCCACCGTCGCCGACTGCGTCGCCGCCACGGCGCTGTTCGCCTGGGTCAGCACGAACGGCACCGACACCAGGACCACCGCGACCAGCGGGGGCAGGAGCAGCAGGTTCAGCTTGCCGCGAATGCCGAGCCGGGCGAGGAATCCCCCGCCGCCGGCCCGGTCCGCGGTCGCCCCGCCGTGCCTCATGCCCACACCTTCCCGTCTTCCGTTCTCACCCGTCCGCGGCCACTCGGCCGACGTGGCCGCGGTGCTGCTCCCGGACGAGGTCCTCGATCCGGGCGCGCAGCGCGAGGAACCGCGGCTCGCGCTTCACCGCCAGGTCCCGCTCGGCGGGCAGCGTCACCTCGACGTCGGCGGCGATCCGGCCGGGGTCGGAGGCGAGCACCACCACCCGGCCGCCCAGGAACACCGCTTCCTCGACGTCGTGGGTGACCATCAGCACCGTGGTGCCGGTGTCGGCCCACACCTGGCGGATGAGCACCTGCATGTCCTCTTTGGTCTGGACGTCCAAGGCGCCGAAGGGTTCGTCCAGCAGCAGGACATCCGGTTCGCACGCGAGCGCCCGCGCGATCGCGACGCGCTGCTTCTGGCCGCCCGAAAGCTGTTTCGGCAGCGACTTGCGCACGCCGTGGAGCCCGGTCTCGGCGAGGTACCAGTCCACGCGCTTGGCGCGCTCGGCCGCGTCGACCGGCAGCAGCTCGAGTCCGAACGCGACGTTCTTCTCGACGGTCCGCCACGGGTACAGCGCGCCGGCCTGGAAGACGAGCCCGCGGTCCGGGCCGGGGCCGGTCACCGGGACGCCGTCGAGCAGGATCTCGCCTTCGGTCGGGCTGCTGAGCCCGGCCACCAGCGACAGCAGCGTCGACTTGCCCGAGCCGCTCGCGCCGACGACGCAGACGAACTCGCCGCGCAGCACTTCGAGGTCGACGCCGTCGAGCGCGCGCGTCACCCGGCCGCGGACGTGGTAGTCCTTCGCGACGTTCCGCAGTTCCAGCGTCATGCCGCCCACTTCCCGACGCGCGTGCGCAGCAGGCGCAACAGGACGTCGATGACCAGCCCGGCGATCCCGATGACCACGAGCACGGCGAAGATCTTGTCCGTCTGGAGGAACCGCTGCGCCCGGACGATCCGGTAGCCGAGGCCCGCCGAGGAGTTGATCAGCTCGGCGACGACCACGAAGTTCCACGCCGCGGCGGCATTGACGCGGATCGCGTCGATCATGCCCGGCAGCGAGTGCGGCACGACGATCTTGCGCAGCACCTCGCCCCGGCGCGCGCCGAGGGTGTAGGAGACGTCGAGGAGCTCGCCCGGCACGCCGCGGACGACGTCGGCGGTCATCAGCGTGTTGAAGAAGACCGTCCCGATGAAGAGGATGGCGATCTTCGACGGCTCGCCGAGGCCGAGCCAGATGATCAGCAGCGGGATGAACGCGCTCGCCGGCAGGTAGCGCAGCAGCCCGATCAGCGGCTCGAAGAACGCCTGCCCAGCGGTGAAGCTGCCCATCAGGATCCCGAGCGGCACCGACACCAGCACGGCGAGGCCGAAGCCTTCGAGCACCCGCTGGGTCGTCGCCCAGAGGTCGTCGAAGAGCTCACCGGTGCTCGCCATGTCGATGCCGGCCTTGACCACCGCGGCCGGGGACGGCAGGAACGTCGAGTCGACGACCCCGCTGACGCTCAGCACGATCCAGGCGAGGAACGGGATGGCGAACGACAGCACCGCCAGCGTCCAGCGCGCCGACGCGGAAATCGGCGTGCGCAGGGAAAACAGAGCCGACGCGGCCTTCGGCGTGGTCCGGCGCGGCAGCGGAGCCCAGGCCGGGCGGCCGGACTCCTGCCGTTCGGCGAGCAGCTGCTCGGCCTCCAGCTCCCCGGCCGCGAGTTCGTCGGCCGGGGAGGCGGAGGCCGCCGTGCGCTGGGTCGGACCGGTCACTGCGGGGTGGCCTTCACGAACTGGTCGTCGAACAGCCCGTCCAGCGAAGGCCGCTGCTGGGCGAGCCCGGTGTTCACGATGAAGTCGACGATCTTGTTCGCCTGGAAGTCGAGGTGCTGCGCGGTGACGCCGGGCGTGAACGCGTCGAGGTTCTGCTGGCGCGTGAAGATCGTGGTGCCGGCGTCGTAGGACTTGTAGTCCGCGTCGGAGACACCGCCGCGCTTGGCCATGATCCCGACGGCCGCGTCCTTGTTGTTCTTGATCCAGGTGAGCGTCTCGAACCAGGTGTTGACCAGCGCCTGGACGTCCTTCGGGTGGTCCTTGATCAGCTTCTGCGACGTGACGAGGTGGTCCGGGATGGCGCCCGGGAACTCCGCCGACGTCGAGATCGCGCGGCTGCCCGGGCGCTCGAGGGCTTTCGAGGTGAACGGCGCGAACGCGCCCACCGCGTCGACCTGGCCGCCGACGAACGCGGCCGCCGCGGCGTCGGTCGGCAGGTTGACCAGCTCGATGTCCTTTTCGGTCAGCTTCGCTTCCTGCAGCGCGAGCAGCAGCAGGTAGTGGTCGACCGTCCCCTGCTCGACCGCGACCTTCTTGCCCTTGAGGTCGGCGACGGCGTTGATCCCGTCCCGCGCGATGATCTTGTCGTTGCCGGTCGAGTTGTCGTTCACCAGCACGATCGACAGCTTCGCGCCGCCGGACGCCGAGGAGAGCGTGTCGTTGAGGGTCTGGCTGTTCGCGTCGATGGCCCCGCTGGAGAGCGCGTTGATGCTGTCGGTGTAGTTGTCGAAGTACTTCAGGTCGACGTTCACGCCGTTCTTCGCGAACAGGCCCTGCTCCTGCGCCACCTGCCAGGGGAACCAGCCCGGCCAGGCGCTGAACCCGAGGGTGATCTTGTCGCCGCTGCCGCTCGCGGAACTGTCACTGCAGCCCGAAAGGGCGGTGACCGCGGCGAGGGTCAGCAAGGTCAGGAGCACCGTCAGCCGACGGGGGCGGGAAGTCACAGCGAAACTCCAAAAGGCGGGGGAAGTGGAGTGTTGCGGCGCCGAAAGCGCACAGTCATCGCTGCTCTCTTCCAGGCGCACCTGATCGGGTCACGGATGAGAGAACGCGGACAAGGTTTCACCCACACCCAGTGAGATCCGGTCCCTCGACGCACCGGATCAGCTACCCCTTGTCCCTCACCCGGCGGAGAGCCTAGCGAGAGGCACAAGATCACCACAATGCCCCGAGGATGCCTCCGAACGAGTGATCCACGCCTGGGCCAACCAGCGTCATCGACGTTTTCGACGGTCACCGCCGACCGGCTTTCTGTCGGCCGCCCGGCCAAGATCCTGGCCGCGGGCCCGTGCAGCTGCACGGGCTGTAGTCCCTCGTCGTTACCCCGCAGCGTGATCATCACTGAGCGCTATTCACCGGAACCGAACAATCGTTCGGAATGCGTCACTCATCGGGACCGCATTCGAACAGGTGTGCGCCTCCGCCGTTATCGCACCGGCCTCGAATCCGGGAATGATTCCTCGACTGTTAACACGCCGGAAACAATCGGCCGAATTTCGATCAGCCGACAGATTTCGTGAGGTCGTAAACCGTCGTGCCGCCGACGGTCACCGGCGCGAAGTTCTGCTCGACCCACGTCTGGATTTCGCCCGAGGTACCGCGGCCGCCGCCGAAGCCGCCCCGCCCGCCGGCGACGAAGTAGTGGATGTCGCCGGCCGCGACGTACTGCTGGAACCGCGCGAGCGTCGGCGCCGGGTCGCTGCCGCTGAAGCCGCCGATCGCGAGCACCGGCCGTCCGCTCGACAGCGCCAGCCCGGCCGACTGCATCGCGCCGCTCTGCGCCGCGGCCCACTTCGTCGTCGTGTTCTTCAGCAGGTCGATCACCGCGGTGTCGGTCTGGCCTTCGCCGAACCCGCCCCGGGCGCCGAACCCGCGTCCGCTCGCGGCGGCCGGACCCGACGACGGCGTGCCGCCGGAGTGCGCGGTCGCCGCCGTGGCCAGGGTGAAGGACGCCGTCCCGAGCAACGCGCCGCAGAGGCCGACGACCGCCACCGCCGGGCCGAAGCGCCGGAGCCGGTCGGCGCCGAAGAGCAGCGCCAGCACCCCGGCCGCGCCGAGCACGAGCAGCGCGTAGCGGATCCACGGCTGCCAGTCCGGCGTGCGCGCGAGCAGCACGAAGCCCCAGACCGCGGTGACCGCGAGCAGCACGGCCAGCACCGCGCGGGCCGCGAAGTTCGCCCGGCCGTGCCACAGCTCACGCGCGGAAATCCCCAGCGTGGCCGCGATTCCCGGGGCCAGCGCGACCGTGTAGTACGGGTGGATGATGCCGCTCATGTAGCTGAACACGAGCGTCGTGACAACCAGCCAGCCGCCCCAGAGCAGCAGTGCCGCGCGGGTCCGGTCGGTGCGGGGCGCGCGGCGGGTGAACCACAGCCCCGCGACCAGGCCGATCACCGCGGCGGGCAGCAGCCACGAGGCTTCACCGCCGAACTCGCCGCTGAACAGCCGCGTCAGGCCGGTTTCGCCGCCGAAGCCGCCCCCGAAGCCGCGGCCGCCGGCTCCGGACGGTGGCGTGAACGTCCCGCCGCCCCCGCCCCGGCCCTCGCCGAAGATCCGGCCGAGGCCGTTGTAGCCGAAAGCCAGTTCCAGCACGGTGTTGTCGGTCGAGCCGCTGATGTACGGCCGGTCCGCCACCGGCCAGAGCGCGACGACCGCGATCCACCAGCCCGCGGAGACGAGCACCGCACCGGCCGCGGCGAACAACTGGCCGATCCGGCGCCCGAGCGACGTCGGCGCCGCGACCGCGTACGCCAGCACGAACGCCGGCAAGACGAGGAATGCCTGCAGCATCTTGTCGAGGAAGCCGAACCCGACCGCGACCCCGGCGAGCAGCAGCCACTTCGTGCTCGCGTGCTCCAGCGCACGCACGACGCAGTACGCGCCGGCGACGAGCAGCAGCACGAGGAAGGCGTCGGGGTTGTCGTAGCGGAACATGAGCGCGGCGACCGGCGTCAGCGCGAGCCCGGCCCCGGCGAGCAGGCCCGCGCCCGGGCCGGACAGTCGTCGCACGGCGAGGTAGAGCAGGCCCACCGAGGCGACGCCGGCGAGCGCGTTCGGCACGAGCAGGCTCCAGCTCGAGAAGCCGAAGAGCCGGCCGGACAGCCCCATGACCCACAGCGAGAACGGCGGCTTGTCGACGGTGACGACGTTGCCGGGGTCGAGCGAACCGAAGAACAGCGCCTTCCAGCTCCACGTGCCGGCCTGGGCGGCCATCGCGTAGAAGTCGTTGGCCCAGCCCGTTTTCGCCAGGTCCCACAGGTAGAGCAGCCCGGTGCCGGCCAGCAGCGCGGCGACGGAAGGCTTGACCCACCGCGGTTTCCGGGCGGCTTCGGGAGCGGGCTGGGCGTGTTCGGGCGCCGACAGCGTGGTCGTCATGAAGCTCACGGTGTCGGCGCCGCATGTGGTGAACTTGTGCCGAACCTGTGCACCGGCTGTGCATCAGCCCCGATCGGGTGCGACCGTCGTCACTCCGGGGCCGGCGCCTCCGGGAACGTGATCTCGAACTCCGTGCGCCCCGGCCGGCTCTGCACCCCGACCCGGCCGCCGTGCGCCGCGACCACCGCGGCCACGATCGCCAGCCCGAGCCCGGTGCTCCCGGCCGCCCGCGAGCGCGAGTTGTCGCCGCGGGCGAAGCGCTCGAAGATGTCCGGGAGGATGTCCGGCGGGATGCCCGGGCCGTCGTCGGCCACGCGGAGGCGGAGTTTTCCGTCCGAAGTGGACAGCGAGGTGGTCACCGTCGTGCCCGCCGGGGTGTGCGTGCGCGCGTTGGCCAGCACGTTGATCACCACCTGGTGCAGCTGGCCCGCGTCGCCGAGGACGCCGATCGGCTCGCCGGGGACGTCCATCAGCCACTTGTGACCCGGGCCCGCGACGTGCGCGTCCGCGACCGCGTCGGCCACCAGCCGGCACAGGTCCACCCACTCGTGCACCACCTGGCGGCCGGAGTCGAGGCGCGCGAGCAGCAGCAGGTCCTCCACCAGCGTCGTCATCCGGCGCGACTCGGACTCGACGCGGCTCATCGCGAACGCGACGTCCGGCGGCACCTGCTCGCCACTGCGCCGGGTCAGCTCCGCGTAGCCCCGGATCGCCGCCAGCGGCGTGCGCAGCTCGTGGCTCGCGTCCGCGACGAACTGGCGGACGCGGTTCTCGCTCGCGTGCCGCGCGCTCAACGCGTTCGCGACGTGCTGGAGCATCCGGTTCAGCGCCGAGCCGACCTTTCCGACCTCGGTGCCCGGGTCGGTGTCGGCGTCCGGAACCCGTTCCGACAGCGCGACTTCACCGCGGTCGAGCGGCAGCTCGGAGACGCGCGTCGCGGTCGCGGCCAGCCGGTCGAGCGGTTTCATCGTGCGCCGGATCGTCGCCGCGCCGACCGCGCCGGCCACCAGGATCCCGGCGAGCGCGACCCCGCCGAGGATGAACCCCAGCCGCCAGAGCGTCTCGTTGACGTCCGTCAGCGGCAGGCCGATGACGGTCTTCTCGCCGCCGGGCGACGTCGTCGAGACGACGCGGTAGTCCCCGAGCTTGCCGCCGAGGTCGATGCTGTACGGCTTCCCGTCGGACGGCAGGGCGAGCAGGGCCAGCGTCTGGCCCTTCTCGATGTTCCGGAACGGCGCTCGCCGCTTCGGCAGCGAACTGGTGACGGTGGAGTCGATCACCGACCCGGTGGCGCGCGAGCCGATCTGGACGACGGCGAGCGTGCCCTCGCCCTGGCCCAGCGCGCGCAGCGGGTCCGGCGGCGGGGCCTCGCCGTCGTAGGTCCACGGCGGCGGCCGGTCCGCTCCGTGCGCGGCGCGATCGGTCGCCGCGGCGAGGCGCTTGTCCTGCTGGCCGACGAGGAACTCGCTCAGCGCGAACTCCGTGACCACGCCGACGACCAGGCACACCAGCGCGAGCAGCGCGGCGAGCTGGACGATCAGCCGCCGCCGCAACGACCACGGCCGCTGCGCCCGGAACCGCCGCCGCTCAGCCCGCTGGCTTGAGGACATACCCGGCGCCCCGCATGGTGTGGATCATCGGCTCGCGGTCGGCGTCGATCTTCTTGCGCAGGTAGGAGATGTAGAGCTCGACGATGTTGGCCTGACCGCCGAAGTCGTAGCTCCAGACGCGATCCAGGATCTGGGCCTTCGACAGCACCCGCTTCGGGTTGCGCATGAGGTAGCGCAGCAGCTCGAACTCGGTCGCGGTCAGCGGCACGAGGTCGCCGCCGCGGTGCACCTCGCGGCTGTCTTCGTCGAGGGTGAGGTCGCCGACGACCAGCTGCGACCCGCTCGCGCCGGTCACCCCGCCGGCCCGGCGCAGCAGCGCGCGCAGGCGCAGCGCGACCTCTTCGAGGCTGAAGGGCTTGGTGACGTAGTCGTCGCCGCCCGCGGTGAGCCCGGCGATGCGGTCCTCGACCGCGTCCTTCGCCGTCAGGAAGAGCACGGGCAGGTGTGGTGCCTCGGAACGCATTCTCCGCAGGACTTCGAGGCCGCTGAAGTCGGGGAGCATGACGTCGAGGACGACGGCGTCGGGGCGGAAGTCGCGCGCGATCCGGACGGCTTCCGTGCCGTCACCCGCGCTGCGCACCTCCCAGCCCTCCATGCGCAGGGCCATCGACACGAGCTCGGCCAGCGTCGCCTCGTCGTCGACGACGAGGACCCGCACCGGGCTCCCGTCGGCGCGGCGCAGGTCGGCCTTGCCGGGGCCGGGTGACGTGGCGTTCATAGCGGTCATAGTGCCATCTTCTCGGCGGCGCTTCGGTGCTCACTGTGCCCGCGCTGTGCGTTTCCTGTGAGAGTCCTTCGTTCGGGTAAGGGAGCCACAGCGCGTGCTGACGCCCCGCACAGCTCAAACACAGCCTCGGCGGCGAGTCTGGCCTGGACCAGTGTGGGTACCACCGGAGGACACGATGACGACCGAGCCGACGCCGAACACGCCGCCCGAGGGCGGCCCGGCACCCGCCGCGAGCACCCCGGCCCCGGCCAACTGGGGTGACCCGGGCGCGGCCGCACCGAAGAAGGGCTGGTCCGGCAAGAAGACGGCGATCGCGGCCGGCATCGCGGTGGTCATCGCGGCCGGCGGCGGCGCGGCGATCTGGGCGGGCACCAGCAGCGCGGACAATTCCGCCCAGCAGGGCCCGGGCGGCTTCGGCGGCCCGGGCGGCGGCCAGTTCCCCAGGGGAGGCCAGGGCCAGGGCATGCCGGGCGGCGGTTTCGGCGGCGGAATGGCAGCGCTGCGCGAGGCGCTCCACGGAGACTTCGTGGTGTCGAACGGCAGCGGCGGCTACACGACGGAGCGTCTCCAGACGGGCGACGTGACGGAGCTGAGCGCGACGTCGGTGACGCTGACGAGCAAGGACGGCTACAAGCAGACGTACACGCTCGACGGATCGACCCAGAAGACGGGCGACGTGAAACAGGGCGACACGAACGTGACGGTGGTGGCGAAGGTCGACGGCCAGACGGCGACGGCGACGTCGCTGGGCCAGGCACTGCAGGGACAGGGGCAGCGCCAGCCGGGCCAGCGCCGAGGCGGCGACTACTCGGCCCGCCCGACCACCTGACGGCCGGAGCGCCCGGCCAAACGTCTTGAATGAGTCATTCAGGACCTCGCACGCCCTGAATGACTCATTCAAGACAACCGCCGGCAGGTGCCGTGAGCGGGTCATGACCTCCGGACCGCCCGGCCACTGACCCTCCCGACAGGGAGCATCCCGGTGCTGCGTCCCCCTCCCGCCGCATCGGGGCGTTCCCGCCCACCGCACCCTTCGACTAGGGCACAGTTGCGGGTGTGCACGACATCAGCGGATCCCTGCGGCGCCAGTCGCTGCTGGTCGCGCTGGTCTGCGTCGTCTGCGACGCCGCCCTCTTCGGCCTCCGCGCCCAGGCCCAGTTCGGCGAAACCGGCTGGCGCGCCTGGGCCGTCCTCCTCGGCGGGATCGCCGTCAACGCCGCCCTCGCCGGCCCCGCGCGGTACTCCGGCTGGGTCGCCCTGGCGCACGCCCTCCTCTTCGCCGGCGCGCCGCTGCTCCTCTGCACCTGCCAGGGGTACGTCGTCGGGAACAACGCCGGCATCCTGATCGCCGGCTACCGGGCCGGCGCCTGGCTGCGGCCGAAACCCGCCGTCCTCGCGCTCCTCGCCCTGCTCGCCGGCGTCGTCGCCGGGTGCATCGAAGGCGGCGGGCGCACAGCGTCCGACTGGCGGCTGATCGCCATCAGCGTCAGTGTCAGCGGGCTGCTGCCGTGGCTGGTCGGCCGGTACACGACCGCCCGGCGCGCCTACATCGCCGATCTCGAGCGCGAGGCGGACGAACGCCGCCAGCACGAAGAAGAGGCCGTGCGAAGGGCCGTCACCGAAGAGCGCACGACCATCGCGCGCGACCTCCACGACGTCATCTCCCACCACGTCAGCGCCATCGGCGTGCACGCCGGCGCGGCCCGGCTCGGCCTGCCCGACGGCGACTCGCCGGTGCGCAAGTCGCTCGGCGCGGTCGAGTCCGCCAGCCGCTCGGCGATGGCCGACCTGCGCCGCCTGCTCGACCTCCTGCACGCCGAAACCAACGCCGAACAGCCCGGCCTGGATAACCTCGACGAGCTCGTCGAGACCGTCCGCGCGGCCGGCCTGCCGACCCGGCTGACCCTGCGCGGCGAACCCCGCGAGCTCCCCGGCTCGCTCGACGTCGCCCTGTACCGCATCGCCCAGGAGGCCCTGACCAACGCGCTGCGCCACGGCACCGGCCCGGTCGAAGTGGAGCTGACCCACGGCCGCACCGAAGTCGTGCTCACCGTGACGAACGGCCTGCGCCCCGACCGCACCACGCAAAAGGAGCACGCGCACCGCGGCCTGGCCGGCATCCGCCAGCGCGTCACCCTGTTCGGCGGCCAGGTCTCCTACGGCGAAACCGGCGAGCACTGGCAGCTGCGCACGACCTTCCCGGTGGAGAGCACATGATCCGCGTCCTGCTGGCCGACGACCACGCGATGTTCCGCTCCGGGATGCGCGCGCTGCTCGACACCCAGCCCGACTTCACCTGCGTCGGCGAGGCGTCCGACGGCCGTGAAGCGGTCGCCGAAACCGCCCGCCTGCGCCCGGACGTCGCGGTCCTCGACGTCCGGATGCCCCGCCTCGACGGCCTCGCCGCCACCGAGGCGATCCTCGCCGCGCCGGGCAACGACACCCGCGTCCTCGTGCTCACGACCTACGACGCCGACGAGTACGTCTACCGCGCGCTGCGTGCCGGGGCGAGCGGGTTCCTGCTGAAGAGCCTGGCGCCGGAGGAGCTGGTCGCGGCGATGCGGGTGGCCGCGCGCGGCGACGCGCTGATCGACCCGTCGGTGACCCGGCGGCTGGTCGCGAAGTTCACGTCGGTGCTCGAACCCGCGGCTGCCGAACCACCCGAGCTGGCTCGGCTCACCTCCCGCGAACGGGAGGTCCTGCTGCTGATCGCCAACGCCGGCAGCAACGCCGAGATCGCGCGGCAGCTGCACGTCGGCGAGGAGACGGTCAAGACGCACGTGTCGCGGGTGCTGTCGAAGCTCGGGCTGCCCGACCGCGTGCACGCCGTCGTCTACGCCTACAAGCACAAACTCGTCCCGGACGAGCGACCCGCCTTAGACTGACCCGATGAAGCGCTGGATCACCTTCGCGGTCGGGATCGTGCTCGTGCTGGTCGGCGCCGTCTGGGTGCTGCAGGGCATCGGCGTGATCACCGGCAGTTTCATGACCGGGCAGAAGCTGTGGTTCCTGATCGGGCTGGTCGCGTTCCTGGTGGGCGTGGTGCTGGTCGCGGCGAACGTGACCAAGCGGCGCAAACCTACTTCGTGAAGATCTCGAAGACCGGGTAGCCGGGCGCGATCTCGCGCAGCTTCTCGTCCGAGGCCTTCGCGTCGACGCCGTCGAAGAACACGCCGACCTCGAACTTCCAGCGCTTGAGGTAGGGGCGCAGGATGCCGGGCTTCTCGTCGTCGCCCAGCTCGCGGAAGGTGAACTCCTCGACGCGACGCCCGACGCGCAGCGTGCCCTGGTCGGCGGCCCGCAGGTTGCGCACCCACTGCGTCTCGCCGCGCGGGGCGACGAGGTAGCGCACGCCGTCGACGGTCAGCAGGTTCACCGGCACCGACCGCGGCTCGCCGCTCTTGCGCCCGACGACGGTCAGCACCCGGCTGCCCCACACGCTGAAGCCCATCCGGGTCAGCTTCGCGACGGCCTCGTTGAAAACGTTGGTGGCCTTCTTCGGCTCGATGTAGCGGGCGGCGGTCATGGTGTCCTCCGAAGTTCTGGGAGAGCAGTGCTCTCGGTTAAGAGCAGTGAACACCAGAGCGCTGCACGCTGTCAAGAGCACTGCTCTCTATTTTGTGCGCCGCTCTCGTCATGGCACACTGATCCCCATGACCGCGACCCGGACCGCGCGCGAACGTGCCCGCGCCGAACTCACCCAGGAGATCAAGGACGAGGCCCGCCGCCAGCTCGCCGAAGTCGGCGCGCACGGGCTTTCGCTGCGCGCGGTGGCGCGGGAGCTGGGCATGGTGTCGTCCGCGCTCTACCGGTACTTCCCCAGCCGCGACCGGCTGCTGACCGACCTGATCGTCGACGCCTACAACGCGATCGGCGAGGCGGCCGAGCAGGCGGACCCGGGCAAAGGCGCCCCCCGCGACCGGTGGCTCGCGATCTGGCAGGCAACCCGCGAGTGGGCCCGCGCGCACCCGCACGAGTACGCGCTGATCTACGGCTCGCCGATCCCCGGCTACCAGGCCCCGCAGGACACGGTCGCGCCCGCGGCCCGCGTCGCGCTGGCCCTGGTCAAGGTGCTCACGCACACCGAGCTGCGAGAAATCGACGGCGACGTCCCACCCCAGCTGCGTGCCCAGGCCGAGACGCTCACGAAGGTCCTCGGGATCGTCGCCGGCCCCGAGACCGTGGCCCGGCTGCTCATGGCGTGGACCCAGCTGTTCGGCGCGATCAACTTCGACCTGTTCGGCCAGTACGTCGGCAGCGTCGACCCGGCCGACGAGTTCTTCACCCACTCGGCGAAGCGGATGGCGGAGTTCGTCGGTCTCTAGCGCAGCCAGGTCTCTAGCGCAGCCAGGTCCGCAGCAGCAGCTCGACGGCGTCGGCGATCACCGTGTCGCTCGTGCCTTCCGGGCTCAGGTAGCGCTGCCGGAGCAGGCCGTCCTCCAGCGCGTGGATGATCAGCGCGAGGAACGCCGGGTCGGCCGGCGGCGTGACACCGCGGGCGGCGAACGTCGCACGCACACTCACCTCGATCAGCTCGCGCGCGGCCCGCTCGTTCGCACCCGCCGACGGCCGGGCCTCCGGGTTGCGCAACGCGTACAGCGTCAGCTCGGTGCGCAGCGCGAACCACTCGGGCAGGTGCTCGGCGCGCGCCGCGTGCCACTCCTTCAGCTGCGCCATGACGTCACCCTCGAGCGCGGCCACCTCCACCGCCTCCCGCGAGCGGCGCTGGGCCAGCAGCGCCACGACCAGCTCGTGTTTGTCCTCGAAGTTGCCGTAGAACGCCCCGCGCGTGTACCCGGCGCGCTCGGCGATCTGCTCGACCGATGTGCCGTTGACCCCACGCTCGGCGAACAGCTCCGCGGCCGCCGCGAGCAGCCGGTCCTTCGTCCGTTCGCGGCTTTCCGCCCGCGTCAGCCGCTTCCCCGTCACGGCCGAGACGGTACCGTCGGCCAACGGCATCGGCGGGAAGGCGGGCACGACGTGACGGGGTGGGCCGGAAAGGTCGGCAGGATCCGGGTGATCGGGACCGGGGTGATGGGCCGCGGGATCGTCCAGCTCGCCGCGACCGCGGGGGTGACCGTCGAACTCGCCGACGTCCGGCGCGAAGCCGTCACCGAGGCGATCGACCACGTCGGCGCGATGGTCGGCAAGCTGGCCGCGAAGGGCAAGCTCGACGACCCGCAGGCGGTCAAGGACCGGCTGGTCGCGGTGGACGCCCCGGACGCGCCCGCGGACGGCGTCGACCTCGTCGTCGAGGCCGTGCGCGAGGACATCGCGACGAAGCGGGCCCTGTTCGCCGGCCTCGAGCGCGTCTGTCCACAGGAGACGATCTTCGCGACGAACACCAGCTCGCTGTCGGTCACCGAGATCGCCGCGGAGCTGGCCGACCCCGGCAGGCTGATCGGCCTGCACTTCTTCAACCCGGTGCCGCTGATGCGCCTGGTCGAGGTGGTCCCGGGCACGCGCACGCACGACTGGCTGCCCGGCGAGGCGCTCGAGCTGGTCAAGAGCTGGGGCCACGAGCCGGTGCTGGCGAAGGACGCGCCGGGCTTCCTGGTCAACCACGCCGGGCGCGGCCTGAACACCGAGGCGCTGCAGATCCTCGCCGAGGCGCTGGGCGAGCCGGCCGACGTCGACCGCGTCGCGCGGGACGTGCTCGGCCTGAAGCTCGGGCCGTTCGAGCTGCTCGACCTGACCGGCCTCGACGTGTCCCACGCGGTGCTGGAGAGCATCTGGAGCGGCTTCCACGGCGAACCGCGGCTGCGGCCGTCGTGGCTGACGCGGCCGCGCGTCGCCGCCGGGTTGTTCGGGCGCAAGAACGGCGAAGGCTTCTACTCCTACGCCGAGGGGAAGCAGCAGGTCCCCGAGGAGCCGGCGGCACCGCCGAAGCCGTCGAGCCCGGTGTTCGCGGCGGACGAGCACCTCGGCCGCGTGCTGTCGGCGGCCGGCGTGCAGGTGGTGCCGGACGCGTACCCGGACTCGGTCCTGCTCGTCCCGCTCTACGGCGAGTCCACAGTGGACGCGGGCACGCGCGCGGGCCTGCCGCTGGACCGCGTCGCCGGCGTCGATCCCATGGGCGGCTACGAGCGGCGCCTGACGATGTCGGTCCACCCGGGCCTCGACCCGGCGGCGGGCCGCGCGGCCTGGGGCGCGCTGGCGGCGACGGGCCACCCGGTGACGGTGGTCCGCGACGGCCCGGCCCCGATCGCCCAGCGCCTCCTGGCGTCCATCGTCAACACGGCGTGCTTCATCGCGGGCCAGAACCTGGCGTCCCCGGAGGACATCGACACGGCGGTCCGGCTGGGGCTCGGCTACCCGCGCGGCCCGCTGGCCTGGGGAGACCTGGTGGGCGGCGACATCGTGCTGCGGATCCTGCGCGGCCTGGCGGCGTCCACCGGGGATCCGCGCTACCGGCCGAGCCCGTGGCTGACCGAGCGGGTGGCACTCGGCTTGCCGCTGGCGTCGACCGGCACCACGCCCGCGGACCTGCGTTCCTGACCGGTCAGCGGACGACCTGGACCTCGTCACCCTTGTCCAGCGAGGAGAAGAACTTCAGCGACGCGCCGGCGGAGAGGTGCACGCAGCCGTTCGAGTACTTGCTCAGGCTGCCCTGGTGGAAGGCGACACCGTTGTAGAAGAACACGGAGTTCGGCATCGGCGCGTTGTCGAACTCGCGGCTCAGGTGCATCTTCTCCTTGTAGAGCACGTGCCACGTGCCCACCGGCGTGGTGCTGCCCTTCTTGCCGGGCATGATCTTCACCGGGCCGTAGACGATCTTGCCGTCGTCGAGCAGCCAGGCCTGCTTCTCCGAAAGGGAAACGCAGGCCTTCGCGGTGATCGTGCACGGAACACCGGGCGCCACCGAGGGTTTCGGCGTGCTGGTCTCCGAAGGCGTACTGGTCTCCGAAGTGGACGGCGAAGGCGTGCCGGCCGCCAGCCGGACGTCCGCGGTCTGCCCCGCTGAACAGGCCGTCAGCACCGCGGCCACGACCAAAGTGGACAGACCGGTCAGCGCGCGCCGGAATCGCATGTGTTCCCCCAAGAATCCGTGGTTCCCCTGCTCTGCCAATCAAGACGCGCGACCCACGACGAGGTTCCCCGAAACGCGAAGCGGGCCGCCCCCGGAATCCCGGAGGCGGCCCGCGCCTGTCAGTTCACGCCCTGACGATCACCGTCACCAGGGGCGGTCGACCGCTCCCGTCGCCGGCGTGTACGTGATGTAGCCGCCCTGGAAGTCGCTGCGGTACACCCCGCTCGTCACGTACTCGTCCGTCGTCGGGTACTTCAGGTACGACCGCTCCCAGCCGAGTGCCGCCCAGCGCTTGCGGATCTCGCCCTTGATCACGTGCGCGCCCGTCGCGTTCGTGAAGTAGATCGAGTGGCCGAGGCTGAAGTGGTTGAACCGGCCGATGCCGTCCGGCGTCCCGTCTTCGTCGTTCGTCGGGTAGCCGAGACCGCGTTCGTACCCGTACGCGGCCCACTTCTTCCGGATCTCGCCGTAGATCGCGTGCGCGCCCGTCGCGGGCGTGTAGTAGATCGAACCGACGTTGTTGCCCTTGATGAAGTGGTTGAAGCGGCCGACGCCGTCGGGCGTCCCGTCCTCGTCGTTCGTCGGGTAGCCCAGGATCTGCCCGTAGCCGAGCGCCGCCCACTTCTTCCGGATCTCACCGTAGATCGTGTGCGCACCCGTCGCGGCCGTGTAGTAGATCGACCCCAGGTTGCCGTTGTTGGTGAAGTCGTTGAACTGTGCACCGTCCGAAGTGGTCGCGGTGTCACTCGTCGGCGGGCCGAGCTTGGTGAGACCGCCGACGGCGAGGTACTTGTCCAGCACCGGACCGGTGAGGAACTTCGTCCCGCCCACGACACTCCAGTACAAGCGACCGTTGGCGTAGGCCCGGTAGTGGACGATGCCGTCGGTGACCTCGGTACCCGTCGGCGCCCCGAGCATCGTCCGCAACGCCGGGTCGGCGTTGTAGCGCTGGTCGATCGGGGTGTCGTAGTTCGCCGTCAACGTCAGGTCGCTCGTACCGACCGTGACGACCCACGTCGTGTCCGTCGGACCGCCCTGCCAGCCGGCGAACTTCGAAACGCCGTCGGTGCCCAGCGGCGCGGCCTCGACGTCGAAGCTGGCGCCCTCGGTCACCAGCGCCGTGTTGACCCCGCCCTCGACCGGGATGCTCAGCGCCGCGGGCTGCGTGCTGAGCAAGGTGATCCGGTGCTGGCGCGGCATCGCCGTGTACGTCTTGGACGTCGTGACACCCGCGCTGTCGGTCACCGTCGCGGTGAACTCCATCCGGGAGTCCGGGTGCTCGGTGAACGGCTGCGCGAAGCTCGCCCCGGTGCCGCCGGCGCCGGGGTGCGAGTGACACGTCGCCTCGCTCGGGCAGTGCCGGACCGCGGTGGTCCACGTGATCGGCAGCGTGCCGTCCTCGGCGTCCGTCGCGGTGGCGCTCAGGCTGACCTGCTGGTTCACCGCGAACGTCGCGGTGTCCCCGGGCGTGGTCACGGTCAGCTGCGGGGTGTGGTTGCCGGGCGCGACCGCGATGGTGGTCGAACCGGTGGCCCCCAGCGGGTCCCGGACCGTCAGCTTGGCGGTGAACGCGTCGGTGCCCGCCGCGTACTGGTGGGTGGTGGTGGGCCCGGCGTCGGCCGCCGTGGTCCCGTCACCGAAGTCCCAGTCGTACTTCAGCAGGTCACCGTCGTAGTCGACCGACGTCGAACCGTCGAACGACACCGTGCGGGTGTCCGGGTCGGTGGTCGTCGTCGCCTTGGCGACCGGCGCGGTGTTGCCCGCCGAGTAGCTCAGCCGGCGGAGGTTGCCGCTGAGGATGTCGGCGTAGACGATGTCGCCGTTCGGCGCCGCCGCGAACTTGACCGGGCCGCCGATGCCGGTGAAGACCGGCGGGTTCTCCGGGGCCTGCGTGAGCTTGCCCTGGTCGTCGTAGCGCAGCGTCCAGATCTTGTTGGTGACGTAGTCCCCGAAGAAGTACGAGCCGCGGTAGGCCGCCGGGTAGCTGGATCCGTTGTAGACGATCCCGCCGGTGACGCTGTTGCCCTGCATGGGGCCGGTACCGTGCTGGTACTCGAAGATCGGGGCCTGGTTCGCCACGCCGGCGCAGCCCGCGAGGGCGCTGTAGCCCGAGGTCGGGTGGTTGCCCTCCCAGCACGGCCAGCCCTGGTTGGAGCCGCGCTGGACGACGTCGACCTCTTCCCAGGTGTTCCAGCCGACGTCACCCACGACCGGCAGGCCGGAGTTCTGGTCGATGGTCATCCGGAACGGGTTGCGGAACCCGCGTGCGAAGACCTTGCTGGCGGTCGACGCCGGGTTGGCGGCGTCGTAGTACGGGTTGCCCGGCACGCCCTTGCCGTCGGCGGCCAGGTGGAAGATCTTGCCGTACGGCTGGTTGATGTCCTGCGAGCGCAGCGCGCCCGGGTCCACCTTCGTGAAGTCGCCGTTGTCCCCGATGGACAGCCACAGCGTCCCGTCGGCGGCGGGGATGATGCCGTTGATGCCGTGGACTTCGAAGATGCCCGGCACCTCGAACAACGACTGCTCACCGGACAGCGACGCGGGTGCGCCGGCCCCGTCCAGATCCACGGTGAACTTCGAAAGCCGCATGACGAAACCGTTGCCGACGTTCAGCGAGCGCGTGACGTAGATCGTGTGCGACGTCGCGTAATCCGGCGCGACGGCCAGCCCGACCAGCCCGATGTCACTGATTTCGCGGACCGGCAGTGTCGCGATCGTCCGCGGTGTCCCGCTGGTCGGAACCCACTGGACGCGGCCGTTCTTCCCCGTGGCGAGAACGGACTGGTCCGGCAGGTACGCGAAGTCGGTGAGCTGGTAGTTCCCCAGTCCGGTGCTGCTGTCCTGCAGGACGAACCCCGGTGGGAGTGTGGTCGCCGCTGCCGCCACCCCCGTGGTCACGACGGGCAGCAGCGCCCCTGTCAACACCGCCGCCACGAGGGCGTGACGCAGTGCTCTGAGCTTTCCCAAGGCCATTTGGCCCCCCTTCCCAAGCGATCATTTATCGCCTGAGAAGGAGGGCCAGTTGCACTCGGCCGAGTGAATTTATCTGTTTGTAACCTACTGTCCGTGTTGGCTTATCGGTGGTTACGGGACAACCTGCACGACATCACCGATGTGCAATGTGGTGAAGAACTTCAGGGACGCGCTCGCCGACAGGTGGATGCAGCCGTGCGAATACACCGACAGGCTGCCGGTGTGGAAGGCGTCGCCCGGGTAGAAGAACACCGAGTTCGGCATCGGCGCGTTGTCGAACTCCTTCGACAGGTGCACCTTTTCCTTCGACAGCACGTGGAAGGTGCCGGTCGGCGTCGCGTAGCCCTTGCGGCCCGGCAGCATCGGCACCGGCCCGTAGACCACCTTGCCGCCCTGCAGGATCCACGCCTTGTGCGCGGAGATGTCGACGCAGGCGGCGGTGCCCGACGCGGCAGCCGCGGCGGCGCACGGGACGCCGGGGTTGCCCGCCGGAGCGACCGGCTTGGGCTTCGGCTTCGGCTTGGCCGTGGTGCTGGTCGGCGCCGGTTTCGTGGTCGACGGCGTCGGCGTCGGAGTCGCACTGGTCGTGGTGGGGGCCGCGGTGGTGCTGCTCGACGTCGTGGGCGTCCCACCCCCGGTACCGGCGGCCGCGACACCCCCGCCGCCGGCGTTCGGCCCCCCGGGTGCCGCCCCGCCCCCGGAGCAGGCGGCCAGCACGAACGCGGTGGCCAGCGCGGCCGCTCCCGCCAGAAGCCTCTTCACGATCCGTTACCCCCATGTTCGATCATCGCTTGTGGACACCCGTAAAGACGGCGGTCACCCGTTCGAGGTTCGTCCGGGAAGGTCACGATTTGGGTAGAACATGAACCCATGGTGATCGTTTCCCCGTACAACCCGGCGTGGCCCGCGCTCTTCGCCGCGGCCCGCACCGAAATCCTCACCGCCGCCGGCGGGCGGCTGACCGAGATCGAGCACATCGGCAGCACGTCCGTGCCCGGCCTGGCGGCCAAACCCATCATCGACATCGCCGCGCTGGCGCCGCACCTCGACGCGGTCCCGCCCGGGCTGTTCGACGGCCTCGGCTACCGCGCCGAGGACTTCGGCGCGCCGGGCCGGCTGCTGTTCGTCCGGCGCGACGGCGACGTCCGCACCCACCACCTGCACATCTTCCCGCCGGGCAACTGGACGCACAACAAGGAGCGAGTCATGGCCGCTCACCTGCGGAAGTACCCCGAAGAGGCACGCCGCTACGGCGAGCTGAAGCAGCAGCTCGCGGCGTCCGGCGTGACCGGCGACGCCTACACCCGGGCCAAGACGGCCCTCATCCAAGAACTGTCCGATGCGGCCCGCGCGGAACGCGGCCTGCCGCCGGCGCCGGTCTGGGAGGAATAGCGCCTCCACCCCCGGGTTGATCCCCGGTTCCACCCGGGCCCGGTCCCCACGCCGACGATTCCGCCCCGCCGTTCGCCGAAGCTGGGAGCACCTCGAAACCAAGGAGCCCCGAAATGCCCAGCGCAGCGAACGTCCTGCTCTACGCGGTCATCGCCGCCTACGTCCTCTACAAGGTCGTCTACCAGCAGGTCCGCGGCACGCTGCTCAACCGCAAGACCCTGGTCATGATGCCGCTGATCCTGGTCGCCGCCGGCGTCTACCTCGCCGCGAAGGCGCTGCCTGACGCGTCGCCAGCCGAGCTCGGGCTGCTCGGTGCCGACCTCGTCGTCCTCGCCGGCCTGGGCGTGCTGCGCAGCACCACCACGACGCTCACCGAACGTGACGGCACCACGTTCCAAAAGGGCTCGGCCGTCACCGTCGGGCTGTGGCTGCTGACCATCGCCGTCCGGGTGGGCCTGGTCGCGCTGGGCACCGCGCTCGGCGTCGCCGGTCCGCTGACCTCCGCGTCGATCGCGCTCACCCTGGGCGTCAGCATCGCGGTGCAGAACGCGACGACCTACTCCCGCATCCAGCGGCGCGGCCTGCCGCTCGCCGACCAGCGGCCGGCGGCGCTCAGCCGCTGACGCGCCCCAGCATCCGCGCGTACATCCGGCCCGGGCTGGGCACGGACGGCGGCACCAGGAACCCCGGCAGCGGGGGCAGCTCCCCGACGAACGCGCCGAGCCGGTCGTACAGCGCGGCCGCTCCGGGCGGCCGCGCTTCGGGGTCTTTCGCCAGCGTCTCGGCGAGCAGCGCGTTGAGCTGCTTCGGGACCCCCGCGACCGGCGGCGGCAGCTCCTTGACCTGCCGCTCGAACACCGCGTAGGCGGTGGGCCCGTCGAAGAGCCGCCGCCCGGTGAGCATCTCGTGCAGCACGCACCCCAGCGCGTACAGATCGCTTCGCGGTTCGGCACCGCCGCGCTGGATCTGCTCGGGCGCCATGTACGACGGCGTCCCCAGCAGCTGCCCGGCTCGCGTGAACTGCGCGGCGTCGGCTTCGCGCAGCACCGCGAGCCCGAAGTCCATCACCTTGACGCCGCCGTCGGGCCCGAGCATCAGGTTGGACGGCTTGAGGTCGCGGTGGCACACCGCGAGCGAGTGGGCGGCGGTCAGCACCGCGCACGCCTGCGCCGCGATCGCCGCGGCCCACGGCACCGGCAGCGGCCCGTGCTCGGCGAGCAGGTCGGCGACCGTCACGCCGTCGACGAACTGCATGACCTGGAACAACCGGTCGTCGTGCGTGCCGTAGTCGTACAGCGTCGGCACGCCGGGGTGGTCGAGCGTCGCCAGGATCCGTGCTTCGCGCGCGAAGCGGGCCTCGAGCTCTTCGTCCCGGCCCGGCAGTCTGAGCAGCTTGATCGCCACGCGCCGGCCGAGCCGGCGGTCGTGCCCGCCGTGCACCGCGCCCATCCCGCCGCGCCCGAGCGGCAGCTCGTCGAGCTCGTAGCGGTCGGCGATCAGCATCCGTTCCCCTATCGGCCCGGGATGAGCCGTCCTTCGACAAGTCCCGCGAAGCCTAGCCGGACCAGCTCACGACCCGTTTCCGCCGTCTCGCGCAGGACGGCGTCGAACTCGGCGAGCCGCCGGAAGACCTGGCCGTACTCGCGCTGGACGCCGATCGCGACCCGCGGGATCCGCACGCGCCTGCCGTCGATGCGCGTCGACGCGGACGCGGCGGGCAGGTCGGCCGCGCGCAGGCAGCCGGCCAGGAAGTCCGCGTCCAGCCGGTCCGGGTCGACGCGGTACACGGTGAGCCCGGGCCCGACCGGCTCCGATGGTCCACTGTGGACGTACGCGATCCCGGTGACGGACGCGACGACGTCGCCCGCTTCGGCGCTCGGGTGCTCGGCGTCGGTGCGGGCCGCGTGCTTGACCTCGACGACCCCGGCCTTGACCAGCTCGCCGATCGTGGTGAACGTCGGTTCGGTGTCGGCGGCGTCCAGCGGTGGCAGCCTCGGCGCCAGTTCGGCGAACCGGCCCCGCACGGCCTGGAACGCCTGCCCGAGGTCTTCGTCCCGGCCGCGGCGCCGAGCCGGCGTCAGGTCGATGTCGTCGTCGAGCAGGTCGATGATCCGGACGCCGGATTCGGGGTGCTCGCGGAAGTCCTGCCACATCTCGTCCACTGTGGACAAGTCCTCGCCGGCCTCCGCCAGCAGCACGGTGGACGGCGGACGCTGCCCCGGCACCGGCCGCCGCAGCAGCCAGAGATCGGGGCCGGCCGGCGTCAGCGTGACGACCGCGCGGACCGCGCCCGCGCGCAGCAGGTTGCCGCGGATGCGCTTCCCGCTGCGCCGCCCGGCCGCCGCGCCCGGCATCAGGATCGCCACCGCACCACCGGGTTCGACGTGGGCGAGGCAGTGCTGCACCCACGCGAGCTCGGGCTCGCCGCGCGGTGGCAGGCCGTACTCCCAGCGCGCGTCGCCGACGAGCTCGTCGTGCCCCCAGGCCCGTTCGTTGAACGGCGGGTCGCACAGCACGGCTTCGGCGGTCCGGCCGGCGAAGGCGTCTTCGCGCAGCGCGTCGACCGCGTAGACCTCGGCCTCGATGCCGCGCAGCCGCAGTCGCAACGTCGCGATCGAGGCCGTCATCGGGTCACTGTCCTGGCCCAGCACGGTTTTCGCGCCGCTCGCCAGCGCGAGCGCGCCGAAGCCGCACGCCGGGTCGAGGATCGTCGAAACCGGGCCGGTGAGCCGGGCCATCAGCTCGGCAACCGGCTCCGGAGTGGCCGACAGCCGCCGCGAATGCGCCTCGAAGTACCGGCGGCACAACAGTTCGAACGACTCCAGCGGCCCGGCGCGGTGCGTCATCTCACTGAGCAGGGTGAGCAGCTCGGGGTCGTCGAGCTTGCTGTCGAAGGTGTCGAGGACCCCGGCCTGGAAGGCGAAGAAGACGCCGGCGCGGCTCACGCGCTCGGCGAGGTCGAGGTCGTCGCCCAGGGCACGCAGGCGCTGCCACGCGCGTTCACCGGCGGACAGCTCGAACTTCTTGCCCCGGGCGCGGAACCAGCCGGCGACGGCGGACAGGCCGAACAACGGGCTCGACGCCGTGCCGCCGACCGGCGGCGGGAAGTCCGGGTAGCGACGGCGCCAGTTGCTCACCGCGGCCCGGCCGACCCCGGCGAGCCGCGCGATGTCGGCCGCGCTGACCGTGGCGTCGTCGTCCATGGCGGGCACTCTATCGGAGAGTGCTCCATTCAGCCGAGTTGCTTGTGAACTCAGTCAACCAATGCTTTCATGGGAGGCATGACACACGATCGGTACGTCCTGCGGTACGCCGCGGGGTCGGACGTCGGCAGGCGCCGCCAGATCAACGAGGACTCGCTGTACGCGAGTTCCCGCCTGCTCGCCGTCGCCGACGGCATCGGCGGCCAGCCGCACGGCGAAGTCGCCAGCGCGACCGCGGTCGACGTGCTGCGCGAGCTCGACGTCGACCTCCGGCGGATGGACCTCACGGGCGTCGACCTGGCCGCGACCCTGGCCGGCGTGGTCAAGTCGATCGACCAGCGGCTGACGGAGGTCGCTTCGAACGAGCCGGCGACCGTGGGCATGGGCACGACGCTGACGGCACTGATGTTCGACGGCGTCGAGTTCGCGGCGGCCCACGTCGGCGACTCCCGCGGGTACCTGCTGCGCGAAGGCGGCCTGCGGCGGCTGACCCGCGACCACACGCTCGTGCAGGCCCTGGTCGAGGACGGCCGGGTCGCGGCCGAGGACGCGGACTCGCACCCGCGGCGTTCGCTGCTGATGAAGGCCCTGCAGACGACGGGGTCCAGCGACCCCGACATCTGGACGTTCAAGGCGAAGCCGGGCGACCGGTACCTGCTCTGTTCGGACGGCCTCAGCGGCCCGGTGACCGAGGCGACCATGCGCGACGTCCTGGCGGCGATCCGCGAGCCGGCCGACGTGATCCCGGAGCTGATCCGCCTGGCCAACGAAGGCGGCGGCCCGGACAACATCACCTGCGTGGTGGCCGACATCGTCGCGCCACCGCAGCCCACCGACGGCTGAGACCCACCTTCAGGTCCCGGGACTGCCATCCGGTATCGTCTCCTGCGGAGGATTGGCCGAGCGGCCTAAGGCGCACGCTTGGAAAGCGTGTTGGGTTCACGCCCTCGCAGGTTCGAATCCTGTATCCTCCGCACTTGAACAGGCGAAACGCCGGGCCGCGCGCCCGGCGTTTCGCCGTTCCGCCCCGGATACCGTGGCCTGTCCCGAATCCAGTGAGTGCGCACCGGCTTCCCCGCGTGATCGACCCAGCGAACCGGGCTCGCACGAGCACGTGCCTGTGCGGATGCGGATGCGGCACTCGTCCCGTTCGTCCGACTGCCCGAAATGTGAAATGTCTTTCGAGCGATTGCTGGACAAATCTGTTCGTCCACAGGGAGTTACGAGTAGGGCTGAACGCAGCCCGTTGCTCCGGTCGCGCTAGTCTCACCCCAACCCGAGCCCGACGCTTCCAGAAAGGCCAGCAGTGGCACGAAAACCGCTCTGACCTGGGGTTGCGCCGGCCAGCGACTTCAGTGTGCGACAGCCGTGCCAGGTCAACCCCGGCACGCACCGTGATCGGCCCGGCCCCGGACGTCCCACGTCCGGGGCCTTGCTGATTCCGGGGCCGTGATCACTCGGCACAGTCAGATGATCACGCTGAGTCGTTGGATCTGTTTCAATGGATTCGCCCCCGCAAGACCGACGAAATTTCGAGGAGTAGAGGCCCGATGGCCGGAGTCGAAGAGATCCGCGCTGGCATCGCGCTCGCCAATGAAAAGGCGTCCGCGAGCATCGCCGCCCTGCAGCAGGCAGCGCAGTCTCTCGAAGAAGCCCAGCAGTCGCTCGCACAAGCGACGCAAGGCAGCAGCCAGCACGAAGTGAGCCAGGCGCACGGGTTGCTGGCGGAGGCACTGCAAGGCATCAACGGCTTGCAGAGCACGGTTCAAGCAAGCATTTCCTCCGCCGACTCCTACTCGGCGCGTCTCTAGCCGGATGACGCTCGCCGAACTCCACCAGCTGCTCACCGCCGTCGTGGCCGGGCTCGCCGACGCGCGCGCCCACTCCGAGCGGGCCACAAGCCTGCTCGGGGAAGCCCGGCAAGCTCTCGTGGACGCCCAGGCCAAGGCCGATCCCTGGCTTCCTTCGCAGTACGCGCAGGCCGGCGAGGGGCTGGACCAGCTCCTCGTCCGCCTGTCCTCTGCCGAAGATCTGGTGAGCGGATACCGGTCGCGCCTGTAATCCTTTTGGGGACACCTTTTCTTGGGGACGCCGATGGCCAACAAGTCAGCCGAGCAACGCAACCGCGTCGAAACCGCACTCGACCGGGTCCGCCACCAGATCGGTCTGGTCCTGGGCGCGGCGGCCGGAGCGCGCCAAGCCGCCGAGACCGACCTCGCCAAACTCGAGCTGGAGCGCGACATCGTCCGCGTCGGCATGAACCACGCCAATGCCGAGCAACAGAACGAGTGGTCCCGGCACCCCGCCGCGCACGAGGTGTTCGGCGCGCTCGGCAGTGTGCGGAGCGCTTTCTACACCGACTGGGGTCAAGGGCCTTCGACACTGCGCGAGCTCGTCTCGCAGAACGCACCCGGCCCGGCCGGGCTGCCACCGGGTGACTGGCTCGGCCGCGTCGGCCACATCGCCGGCATCACCTCGCCCGGCCTGTGGCGCGTCGGCTCCGCGACGGCGGCCGGCGGCGACGCCACCCGCACGTTCGACGTCGCCGTCCCGCTGCTCGACGAGTCGCACCTGGCGATCACGTCGGCGCCGAAGACGCGGCCCACCATCGACGGCATCGTGCAGAACCTGCTGATCCGCGTGCTTTCGACGTTCGAACCGGGCGCTGTTCGCGTGCACCTGTGGGACATCGGGCAGCTGACCGCGATCCTGCCCGACCTCTACCCGCTGAGCCGCACGAGCGCGCTTTCGCTGTACGACCCGGGCCGGCTCGAGGACCTCCTCGACGAGCTGGCCGGGCACATCCGCCGCATCCACGCGACCGGGATGCAGGACGGCAAAACGTCACTGCGGGAGCTGCGCATCCACCGGCAGGAGCGGATCGAACCGTTCCGCATCGTCGTGCTGTACGGCAACGGCGAAACGCTCGAGCCGGAACGCGCGCGCGACCTCAAGCGCGTCGCGAGCGGGGCGCTGGCCGCCGGGATCTGCCTGATCATGATCGACGTGCCGACCGCCGTGAGCGCGTCGGTCGAGACGCTCAGCCTCATCGACGACCGGCACGCGATCAGCAGCATGACCGGCACCGACCTGGTCGTCGACCTCGATCCGCCGATGCCGTCCGGGCAGGTCATCCGCGCCGCCGACCGGATCGCCGCGGCGCTGATCGCCAAGCAGGGCGGGCCGCGGTCGTTCGACGACCTGCTGCCGGCCGAGATCGGGCACGAGAGCTCGGCGCGTGAGCTGCGCGCGCCGGTCGGGTTCTTCGAGGGCGAGCCGGTCGAGGTCGTCATCGGCGACGCGAGCCCGCACGCCCTGATCGGCGGGCCGTCCGGTTCGGGCAAGACGAACTTCCTGTACGCGCTGCTCGGCAGTCTCGCGGCCCGGTACTCGCCGGAAGAGCTGGCGCTGTACCTGTTGGACTTCAAGGAAGGCGTCTCGTTCGCCGGGCTGGCGCCGGGGCGCAAGGACGCGAGCTGGCTGCCGCACGCGCGGCTCGTCGGCGTCAACGTCAACACCGACCGCGAGTTCGGCCTGGCGCTGCTGCGGTTCCTGGCCGACGAGCTGCGGCGCCGGTCCGCGGCCGCGAAGGAGCACGAGGTCACGAACCTCGCCGACCTCCGCGAAGCCGACCCCGGCGGGCACTGGCCCCGGATCGTCGCGGTGATCGACGAGTTCCAGTACTTGTTCGCGGGCCGCGACCAGGTGACGGCCACGGCCACGCAGCTGCTGGAGGACATCGCGCGGCGCGGCCGGTCGCAGGGCATCCACCTGGTGCTGGCCAGCCAGGACGTCGCCGGCATCGAGGCGTTCTGGGGCAAGCCGGCGGTGTTCGAGCAGTGCACGCTGCGCATCGCGATGCCGAAGGCACGGCGCGTGCTGGCCGAGACGAACAACGCGGCGGTGTCGGCCCCGAAGTGGCACGGGGTGATCAACCACGACTCCGGCGTCGCGCACGGCAACCAGCTGGCCCACATCCCGGACGCGAGCAGCAAGAACGTGTTCGTCCGGCTGCAGCACCGGCTGTGGGAGGAGTACCAGGGCCGGTTCCCGCGGCCGCGCCTGTTCGACGGCGCGCATTCGCCGGTGCTGGAACAGTTCTCGGCGTACCTGGACCTCAAGCCGAACTCGCGGCCGCGGGCACTGCTGGGGCAGTCGATCGACGTCGCCGAGGCCGCGTGCAGCGTGGAGCTGCCACGGGCGCCGGGCCGCAACATCGCGGTGCTCGGGTCGGCCACCGCCGAAGCACTGTCCATCATGGACTCGGCGGCGCGCTCGCTGTCGCGGCAGTACGAGCCCGGCGAGGTCGAGTTCGTGCTGAGCTGCCCGATCGAGGCCTGCGCCCCGGCGGCGCTGGAGCTGACCGAGCGGCTGCGCGCCGACGGCCACGCGGCCACGCTGGTGGACGACCTGACGGGCGTGCTGGAGTCGATGACCGGCTCGATGTCCGGCGGCGCGAAGATCCTGCTCCTCTACGGGGTCGACGCGGCGCTGCCGGCCTTGGAAGCGAAAGCCGTCGGGCAGCTGAAGAGCGGCCTCGACCACCTGCGCGTGATGCTAAAGCACGGGCCGGGCCACGGCATCCACACGATCGGCTGGTGGCGCAGCATCGCCCGGCTCAAGGACACGCTGGGCTTCGCGGGCACCGACGACATCGGCACGTGGGCGGCGCTCGACGTCCAGGGCAACGAGCTGTCGCCGTTCGCGGCGGGCCAGGTGGTGCACTGGTCCCCGCGTCCGGGTCGAGCGTTGTTCTTCGACCGCACGACCCACGGCGCTCCTGAAGTGATCATCCCGTTCCAGCGCCCGGAGAACGACCGATGACCGACGACGGTGCCACCGCGGCCATGCGGTACAAGGAAATCATCGCCCTCTCCCGGGGCTCGGCGGAGAACCTGCGCGCGTGGGAACTGGCCCGCGCCGAAGAGCTGACCGGGGAGATCGAGGAAGCCCAGACGGCGATCGAGGTGGCGACGGAGCGCGAAGCCCGCGCGGCCGAGCGCGCGACCCGCTGGTGGAAGATGGCGCTCCACAACATCCAGGGCTTGCTTTGGCTGGACCCGGGCGACGAGCCCCGCCCGGTGTTGACCGCGCGTCCGGCGTATCTGGAGCGGTACCTCGAGGAGGTCAAGCCCAGTTACCAGGAGCTGGTCCAGGCGGTGTTGGGCTTGGGGTGGCGCGCCAAGCGAGCGGTTTCGAAGCGGGGGGAGCAGCCGCCACCGGGCTAAACATCGAACACCGTGTCGTAGGGCTCGTCGTCGGCCGGGCTCGGCTTGCGTTGCGGCGTCGGCGCACGGTGCGGCTGCGGCGCCGGCCGCAGCTGCTGTGGCGACGGACTCTGCGGCGCCTTGGCCGGCTGTCCTCCGGCAGCGACCGCCTCCCGGATGGCGGCGGTGATGGTCCGGCTCAGCGTGACAGCGTCGAGCCGCATGGCCTCGGGCGCGAGCCGCACCTCGGAGACGACCCCGCCGGGCCCGGCGAGCACGGTGACGGACCGATCCGGCGAGACGACCGTGGTGTGGTCGCTCCCGGCGATGCCGGCGAGGAGGCGCTGGTTGTCGGCCTTGCGGTCGTCGATCCGCTTGAGCTGCCAGCGTATTTCCTCGATGAGCTGCGCGTTGTCGCTCATGCCAGTCTCCCCGGCTGGTGCGGTGTGTAGACGAACTCGTAGTACTTCCCGACCCGGTGGTCGATCAGTGAGTAGCCCCGGCTGTGGGCGACGCGGAGGAGATCCTCCTGGGCCAAACCGATCTCCATCTTCCGGAAGTACACCTGCGGCCGGCCGTCGAGTTCGCCGGCCAGCACCGCCATCTGGTGTTCACGCGGCTTCATCGAACGCCGGGTACGGACGAAGGTCAACGTCAGGCCGCCGATGATCACCACGCCGAACAGCGCGAAGATCAGCCAATCCGACGGCGAAGAGGGGTCAAAACCGTGCGACGACGCCACGGCGCTCACGCCCCCTCCCCGCTGCGAAGGCTCCAAGCCACCCTTGCCGTTGCTTCGGCGACCGAGGGCCAGGCGTCCTCGGACTCCGCGACCACGGAAAGGATCACCACGGACCGGCCGTCCGGCATCGGGATCTGGTACTCCGCCTTGATCTGGGCGCGGACGTCGCTTTCGGGCAGGTGGAACTCACCGCCGCTGATCGCGACGATCGCCGGGCCGATCGGGAGGCGTACGGGCTGCACCACCGCCCGCTTGTGCCGGCTCCGGTACTGCTCGGCCATGGCCGCCACGATGGCGTCCCGGCTGCCGGGCGCCGACTCCGGCCACTGCACTACACCCAGCGTCAGGGTCGCGACGTCCCCCTTCCGGGTACCGACCGCGAACTTGCCGAACACGCGGATGCCGTTGGCTTGCATGGTCGGCACGAGGGCCATCAGGTAGCTGCCGAACTCTTCGGCGGACTTCCCGGCCCCGGCCGCGACGTTCTCCGCGATGGACCAGGCGTGACCGCGGTTCATCTTGTCGTCCGTGCCCACCGGCATGCCCGCGAACCCCGGCGGCAGATCGATCTCGAGAGGCATCAGTTCCACACCTCGTCTTCCGCCCGCTCACGCTGGCGCTTCGGCGCGTTGTCGGCCTGCACTCCCGCATCAGCCGCATTGCCCAGCGCCACCGCCGCCCATGGCGCGGGCCCGGCGACGAGCGTGCCGGCGACCACCGCCGCCTGGCCCATGTCCTTGGGCACCCAGTAGTTCTTGAAGTCGTCTATGGGGCTCTCGAAGTCCTTGCCGCCCACGCCCTCACCGATCCCTTGGTCGACGAGCAAGCCATAGGTCACCACCTTGATCGCGGTATCCGGAAGTACCTCGGCGAGGCCAGCCAACGACGTGGCCGCGCCCGCCAGGTCGAAGGTCAGCGTCTCGGTCGACACATTGGCTCCGGCTGCCTTGGCGAGAGCGTGACCGCCGAGTGCTCCGAGCCCCAGGCCGGTGGCGACCACGCTCGCGACCTCCTTGGCAGGAGGCGGCAGTACGTCGCTCAGGACGCCGAGGCCGTTGCCGATGTCGCCCACCACATCCGAGAGCTTCGAAATCAGCTCCGCGTGGTCCTGGACGAAGTTCCACGCGTCGTCCACCCCGTCGGCGATGGTGTTGGTCAGATCGCCGAGTGCCCCACCGACTGCGTCGCTCAGCTTGTCGAGGACGTCCGGTTCGTCCGGGGCCAACTCCTTCGCCTTCCGCAGCGCCTCGGCGACCCGGCCTGCCGCGTCCGTGTGCTCCTGCTTGAGCTGCTTGGCCGCGTCCTGGATGTTCTGGCAGCCGTCGATGGCGGTCTGGAGCTGCCGGCCCGCGTTGTCCAGCAGGCGCTGGGCGAGCTGCAGGGACTGCTGGTCCGGGAACGTCCGGTTGGCCAGCGCGAGGTCCGGATTCGCGCGTGCCTGCTCGGCCGCCTGCGCCGCCGCCTCCGCGCGGGCCTCCAGGTCTGCCGCGCGTTTCTGCAGGTCGCCGAGGTCTCGGGACCAGCCTTCGAGGGCGTCCGCGGCCTCGCCCATCGACCTGGCCGCGCCCTCGAGGTACTGCGGCAGCGGGCCGATGCGCCGCGCGAAGGCTTCGCTCGCTTCGCCCTGCCAGATGCCCTGCTTGCGGACGATCTGCCGCAGCGAGTCGTCGGCCTCAGTGAGGTCCTTGCTCACCGCGCGGTACTTGCCCGCCAGGTCGGTGACGCCGTCGAGGTCGCCGGGCGCCGGGTCGAAGCCCAGGGCCGGGAAGTCGCGGGTGCTCATCGGTCGAGGCCGTTCAGGATGTCGGTGATGCCGCCGGTCGCGCCGCCACCCACCATGCCACCGCCGAGGTCCGAGACCGGCTCCTCGCGCTCGGCCTGGTCGTTGATGCCCGGCACGCCGCCGGTGACTCCCCCGCCCACCATGCCGCCGTCGCCCAGCACGTTGCCGAACGAGCCGCCGCCGGCCGGGCCTTCGCCGCTCGGCCGGCCGACCCGGGGGTAGTTCCCACGCTGCGCGTGGGGCACAGTCGGGTCGTCCTCGCCCATCACCATCGAACCGAACTTTTTCAGCTCGCCGCCGAACTCCGCTTCGATCTGCTCGTACTTCTGCTTCGCCTGCTTCAGGCGCTCCGTGATCCCCGAAGCCGCCTCTCCCAGGCGTCCGATGCCGTAGCCCCAGGCCTCCTCGAACTCGACGCCTGCTTTGCCCAGATCAGCCGTGCCCAACGACCCGAAAGCCCCGCCGCCGCCGAGCTTCTTGTTCGCGTCAGCCATCCTGTCCGCCGCCGTGCCCAAGTCGTCGATGAGCTCGCCCAGCTCATCGACCTTCACCGCATACCCGTCCACGCCACCCCTCCCCTGTGGTCCCGTCACCAGTAAAGACGGCAGCACCCGCGTTGCGGTTTCCCCATCACCCGATGGTGTGGCAACAAAAAGCCACCACCGGGCAAACGCCCGGTGGTGGCTTTCGTCAAGCGGGACTTACGGGAAGTACTTGTCCAGCACCTGCTCCAGGTAGTCGAGCAGGTCGTTGAGCGCGTCCTGGATCGCGTTGCCCGTGCTCGGCCGGAACCGGATCACCTGCGGGTCGTGGTCGCTGGCCTGGTCGGCGAACTCCGCGTTGATGTGGACGACGTCGTAGTCCACTCCGCGCGGCGCCTTCGACGCCAGGATGTGGTCCAGCACCTGCGACTGACCCTCGAACACGTAGCTGTACCGCTCGGCCTCGGGCACCGACGCGATCAGGTCCTTCAGCGCGCCACCGGCGGTGAGCGTCTGGACCGCGGGCGAGAACGGGTAGTCGTTCAAGTCGCCCGCCACGACGATGTTCGCGTTGCGATCCGCCGTCAGCAGCGAATCGACGAACCCGCGCAGCACCGTCGCCTGCTTCGCCCGCTGCACCTCGGAACTGCGCACCGGCGGCTGGTTGCGGCCGTGCGTCGGCTGGTCGCCGCCCTTGGAGTTGAAGTGGTTGGCGATGACGAACACCGTGCGGCCCTTGAAGACGAACTCGCCGGCCAGCGGCTTGCGGCTGTCCTCCCAGGCCTCGTTCGCCGGGTCGACGCGGCCGGGCGACGCCGTCAGGTGCGTCTTCCCGCGCTCACGAACGACGCCCACCGGAGCAGTCGACGTCCCGCCCGGACGATCCACAAAGGACACTCGGGCCGGGTTGAACAGGAACGCCACGCGGATGTTGCCGCCCGGCTGGCCGCCGTCCTGGTCGTTCACCGGGTCGATCGAGCGCCACTGGTAGCGCGGGCCGCCCTTGGCGACGATGGCGTCGGTGAACTTCTGCAGTGTCTGGTCCGCCGCGACGGTGCCGTCGTCGGTCGCGCCCGTGTTGTCCTGGATCTCTTCCAGGTTCACGATGTCCGGCGTCGCCAGGTGCGTCACGATCGCCTCGCCGAGCCGGTCGTACTTCGCCTGCGAGTCGCCCGGCGCCAGGTTCTCGACGTTGTACGTCGCGACCGCGAGCTCGCCGGACCGCTGCTTGCGCGTGGTCTCGCCCTGCAGCCCGTTGTCCTTTTCCGCACCGAGCACGCTGGCGAACAGCGTGTAGCCACCGAAGTTGCTGTACTCGACCGGGCCGGACGTGGTGCCGGTCAGCACGTCACCGACGTTGAGCTTCGGGAACGGCCGCTGCTCGAACGGGATCAGCGACGACACCTTCATCACGCCGCTGTTCAGCTGGTCGTACCCCAGGTAGACACTGCCGCCGCGCACGGACTTGTGCTGGTCCGGCTTGGACGTCACGTACAGCTCGTTGAACGAGTTCGACGGGCCTACGACCCGGGCGTCGCTGACCGAAACGATCTCGCTCTCGTGCGACTCCCAGAAGTCCAGCGCGTACTTCGCGGGCTCCAGCGGGAGCGACTCGATGTTCCCGCCCGGCGACGGCGCGTACGTCGTCGGCACGGTGTCGGGGTTCAGCACGGTCGGCGCCGGGAGGGCGTTCGCGTGCGAGTCGACCGTCCACTGTGCACTGCCCAGCTCGGTGAGCGACTGGTAGTTCGACGTCGCCGGCGCGTCCGGGTAGAACTCGCGGACGGTGCCGGTCGCGGTCACCGCGTCGCCGACCGCGACGGCCGGGCTCGTCGAGCCGGTGAACACGAACAGGCCCTCGCTGGTGCGCGGGTCGCTGTCCGGGTTCGGGTCGGTGAGCCAGAAGCCGCGCACCGAGCCGAACGTCCGGGTCGCGGTGACGACGCCGGTGACGTCGCTGACCTTCTTGTCCTTGAACGGCGAAATGCGCGTGGTGCCCTGGATTTCGTGGATCTTCGCCGGGGTGCCCGGTTCGCCGGGGCCACCGCCGCCGGTCGTCTCGCCCTTGGTGTTCGTCGGCGACGGGTCGCCGACGGTGAAGTCGGCCGCGTTGTCGTCGGTGTCGGCCAGCGACGCGCCGCGCGCGACGGACGTCGCGTTGGCCGGCGCGGCCGTCGGAGCGCCTTCGCGCACGGTCGCCACGCCGAACCCGACGAGGTCCTTGATCCGGGTGTCGGCAGCGCAGTCCGCGGCGGTCTTGCAGGTCAGCGCGGCGGTACCGGAGACGAGGGCGATCGTGCCCGCGGTCGCCGACATCGCGATCGTGCCGGTCGCGTCCGGGGTGGGCAGCGCGACCGTGCCGCCGCTGCCCTTGCCCTCGGCCACGAGGTAGCGCCCGCCCGGCGCGACGCTGCCGGCCAGCTGCGTCACCTGCCAGGTGCTCGACGCACTCGGCGAGCCGGACAGGTACTGGACGCTGAAGCCGTCGACGCTCGTGGCGGCAGTACCGTGGTTCGCGAGCTCGACGAAGTCGTTGGTCAACGTGGCGCCGGAGTTGCCGCCACCGCCGTAGACCTCGGCGATGACCGCGTCGGCGCTGGGTGCCGCGAAGGCGGCCGGTGCGGCCACTCCGCCGAGCACCAAGCCGGACGCGACGGCCACCGTCAGCGTGGTCTTGGCTCTGTGGGTCTTGGTCACCCTGAGTCCCCTTTGTGCTTGAACAGTCGTGGCATAGTCCCCCGAACAGATGAGGAGGAGGAAGACAAAGGTGCAACGATTCGTAACAACTACTTTCGTCGTCACTCTTTCGGCAGAGCAGGTTTTGTGATCACGCTGGTACTCGGCGGAGACGTCAACGTTCAGGGCCGCGCGACGCCGTCGACGGCGTTCGAACAGCTGGATCCCCTGCTCAAGGGCGCCGACCTCCGGTTCGTGAACCTCGAAGGACCCCTCGACGCGAAGGCGGCTGAAGCGCTGACCTCGGCCGGCATCGACGTCGTCTCGTGCGCCAACGACATGACGCACCCGCCGGCCGCGGCGATGGCGAGCCTCGCGGTCCTCGACCGAGCCGGGATCGCGCACTGCGGTGCCGGCGCGAACCTCGACGCCGCGCACGCACCCGCGGTGCTCGAGCGATCCGGCGAAAAGGTCGCATTCCTCGCGTACACCTCACTTCGCCGCGCCCACGGCCAAGCCGCGCAGTCGGGCTCCCCGGGTGTCGCGCAAGCGTTTGCGACCACGGCTTACCAGCCCGATCCACGCGTCGCGGAGATCCCGGGCCGCCCACCGCTGGTCCGCACGACACCCGTGCCCGAACACCTCGAACGGCTCGTCGCCGACGTGAAGCAGGCCAAATCCGCCAACGATCACGTCGTCGTCTCGATGCACTGGGGCCTGCCCGGCGCGGACCTCACGGAGTACCAGGTGACCTACGGACGCGCGGCGATCGACGCCGGCGCCGACCTGGTCGCCGGGCACGGGTCGCACACGATCCAGGCCGTCGAGGTGTACCGCGGACGCCCGATCCTCTACAGCCTCGGCAACCTCGTCTTCGACTGGCCGGCGATGCGCGGACGGCACATCGACGGGCTGCTGGCCGGCTGCATGTTCGGCGAAGAACCCCGGCTCGAGCTCATCCCCGTGCGGCGCAACGCGGACAACGAGTGCGAACCGCTCGCCGGGGAGGAAGCGGGCAAGGCGCTGCGGTACCTCGCGGACGTTTCGGCGCTGCGCTCCACGACGTTGTCCGTGCGGGACGGAATCGCCTCAGTGGCCGGTCTGGGCGTTGGTGCGTAACCGATTGCGCGCGGACTGTGACAGGACCTCGCACCTCTGTCACCCATCCGGCGCATCTGCCTTAAATGCTCCCTAAGACCCGGAACAACCCGCGTGAAGCGGCGGTACGGTCTGCGTGAGCCGCCGGAAAAGTGGCACAGACCACTTTCGGACAGCTCTCGACCAGCACGAACACGCGGGGGAGGGAGAACCATCATGTGGGGGCTGATTGTTCTCAGTTGCGTGTTCGTGCTGGTGCTGGGGATAGCCGCGGTCGTGGACCTCCGGGACCACGACCGCGGCGCACCCGGGGTCTAGCGCACCGCCTGCTTCGCCTTGTAGCGGCCGATAAGCGTGCGTGCGCCGGCCAGCGCGACCCGCCCGGCGCCCTTCGCGCTCGCGGCCAGGAACGTCGTCCAGTCGAAGTAGTCGCGCCACAGCACGATCCGGCCGGCTTCGACCTCGAACGTGCCGCACACCCAGAACTCCGCTTCCCACGCGCCGCGGCGCAGCACGTCGGTGCGTTCGGTGAGCACGACGTTGCCGTCCGCGGCGATGTGGTGCGTGCGCGCCTCGAACCCGGAGCCGTACTTGGCCATGAAACGCAGCTGTTTCTCGACCGCCGCGACGCCGCGGGCGGGCGGCAACGGCACGTTCTGGTACACGATGTCGCTCGCCGCGAACGTCAGCGCGCGGTCGATGTCGAGGTCTTCGAGGGCCTTCAGGAAACCGGTCACCACTGCCTGGGGTTCATCGGTCATGTCCCCAGGCTAAGGGTCAGCGGGGCCGGTCGCCCGCGATGGCGACGCGCTCCGCGATCCGGACGTGCGGGTGGTAGTCGTTGACCGCGTAGTGCTGCGTGGCGCGGTTGTCCCAGAAGGCCACGGAGTTCGGCCGCCAGCCGAACCGGACCTGGAACTCCGGCGTGTGGGCCTGCAGGAACAGGTACCGCAGCAGCCGGTCGCTCTCGTCGCGGTCCATGCCGACGACGTGCGTGGTGAACGCCTGGTTGACGAACAGCGTGCGCCGCCCGGTCTCCGGGTGCGTCCGGACCACCGGGTGCTCGACCGGCGGGAACTCGTCCTGCCACCGCGCGAGGAGCGCGGGATCGGCGAACCGGTCGAAGCCGGGAAGGTAGTCGTGCACCGCGGTGAGCCCGTCGATGCGGGCGCGGACGTCCTCGGGCAGGTTGTCGTAGGCGGCGGCCATGTCGGCCCACATCGTGTCGCCGCCGACGGGTGGCACCTCGATGAGCCGCAGCACCGAGCCGAGCGCCGGGTTGGGCCGCCAGGTGACGTCGACGTGCCAGATGTTCTCGTAACCGGGCATGGCGGCGGTGCGCTCGAAGCGCGTGACGGCGTCGTCGTCGCCCTTCGGGATGAACGGGTTCGTCTCCAGCTCGCCCCAGTTCGCGGCGAACGCGCGCTGCTGCGCCGACGTGATGTCCTGGTCGCGGAAGAAGATCACCTTCCACTCGAGCAGGGCGCGGTTGAGGTCTTCGCGCAGCTCGGGAGTCAGCGGCTCGGCCAGGTCGACGCCGTCGATCTCGGCGCCGATCACCCGGCCCAGCGGGCGGAGGGTGAAGCGCTCGTACGGCTCGCTCTCGCATCGGTGCAGGACGCGGGGGCCTTCGACGATGCCGTCGTCGGGTGTGACGGCCTCGCGCAGCGGAATCCGGGCAGGCAGGTCTACGGACATGGTTGTGCTCCAAGGGTTTTCGGGAGGATTCGGACGCCGGGCTCGCGTCAGGCAGGGGGCGAGCCCAGGCGGCCGCGGCGCAGCAGGAGCTCCACCGTGCCTTCTCCGATCGACCGCTTGGAGGCGCGGCCGTGCCACCGGATCGGCGTGCTTTCCGAGGTGGCGGGCATGTGCTCATGGTGTTCTTCCTCCCGCCCTGCGGTCAAGACGTCCACTTGGTGGAACGCGATCAACGCCGCAGGTCACCGCGATGCGGGCGGCTCGGGAGCATGAGGCAAGATCTTCCACGATCGGGTGAGCGCCCTTGACGACGGAGGTCCCCATGCCGGAAGGCAGAGGCTCGCGGATCGGCAGTGACGTCCCGGAGCTGCGCTCCGAGGCCGGGGGCTTCGCCACCCGGAACCCCCTGAAGAAGGGGGGTGACGTCCCGGAGCTCCGCCCCGCGGGCTTCGTCAGCCGGAACCCCCCGAAGAGGCCTGACCGGCTCCGCACGGCCGCGGACCTGCTCGACCAGGCCGCGGCCGCCGACGACAAGGCGGCGGGACAGTTCGCCGAGGCCCGCGTCGACTCGACGCCGTTCGGCCTCTCGGCGCAGGCCCGCGAACTGGCGGCGCGCTGGTCCGCCGCCCTCGCCGCCCGCGAAGCGGACGCGCGCGTCCTCGGCGACGCGACGTCCGACCTGGCCGGCCGGCTGCGCATGGCGGCGGAGAGCACCCGGAGCACCGGCTTCCGGGGCCGGATCGCGGTGGCGCCGTGACCGCTCCGGTGTTCGAGCACCCGGCGCTGACGTCGGCGGCCGAGCGGCTGGCTTCCCTGCGCACGGCGGCGGGCCGCATCGGCGCCCCGGACCCGGTCGCGGCCCTGCGGCACCTGGACTGTTCGCCGTCGTCGATCAGCTCGTCCGCTTCGGCGGTCGAGGCGGGCGCGGCGCTGGTGACGTCGGCTTCCGCGGAGTTCCGCAACGGCGTCGAGCAGGGCGAAACCGGCGGCAGCGCGGAGACGTTCGGCATCTGGGCGGACACAGTGGACGGTCAGTACGCGGCGGCGGCCCACGCGGCCGCGGCCACCGCGGAGCTGGGCGCCCGGATCGCTTCCGAGCTGGACGCCTTGGCGACGTCGGCGTCGGCCGAGGTGTGCGCGCTCGCGGACGCGGCCGCGGTGGCCGTCACGGCGGTGCTGGCGGACGACCGGTCACCCGAGGTGGTGAGCACGGTCAGCACGACGTGCGCGGCGGTGGTCCGGACGGTTTCCGCGAAGATCGCGTCGCTGTCTGGACTGCTGGCGGAACTGGAGCCGCTGACGGCGCCGGCGGTCCAGCTCAGCTGAACCGTTCCCGGGCCCAGTCTTCGAAGCTCCTCGCCGGATGTCCGGTGACGGTGGCGACGTCCAGCGAGACGGGCTCCGGATCGTCGACGAGGGAGGCCCAGTAAGGCAGGGCGCTCTTCGCGAATTCCTCGCCCAGTTGCAGGGTGGCTTCTTGTTCGGGCTGTTCTTCCCATTTCGCGGGTGTTCCGAGCGCTTCGCCGATGATCGTCACCTGGTCTTCTTGGCTCAGGGCTTCCGGTCCGGTCACGAGGTAGATCTGCCTCGCGTGGTCTTCGGTGAACGCCTTGATCGCCATGTCGGCGACGTCCTTTTCGTGGACGAGCGATCGTTTGGCTTGGCCGTAGGGTGCCCGCACTTTGCCGGTTTTCGCTTGCGGTACCCAGCCGAGGGTGTTGGTGGCGAGGCCGGTGATGCGGAGGAAGGTCCAGTCGTCGGTGACGTTTCTGACGGCTTCCTCCACGTCGGCCCAGAACCCGCCGTCCTCGGCTGCTGCCGATGAGACGTAGACGACCTTCTTGTCTTTGAAGGGTTTTACGGCTTTGTCGATTCCCTCGGCGGAATAAAAGGGCCAGATGAAGTAGACGGCGTCGACTCCGTCGGCGGCTTCGGCGGGGTCGGTGATGTCGCCCTGGACGACTTCTCCTCCGGGTGCTTTGGCCGGGTCGCGGACGAGGACCCGGACGTCTGCGCCTTGGTCGAGCAGGCCACGGACGACGTGCCGGCCGGTGTTGCCGGTGGCCCCGGTGATGAGGACCTTCATGGTGCGCTCCTTGGTGATCGGTTCCCACCACCGTCACACTTCAAGAGCCCTTCAAGTCAAGCTTCCGCCGCCAAGTCCAGCGCCTTGCGCAGCCGCCTGATCCGCCGGGCGGAGGCCTCGTGCCCGAAGCTGTAGAGGAAGGGCCATTGGGCGCCGGTGTACTGCGCCGGCACGTATCCCAAGCGCCGCAACACGCCGTTGCCGACCGGAACCGCTCCGAGCAGCACGCCGGCCAGCGACAGCATGCTGGGGCCGTCGACGAACGGCCCGGCGATCGTCGTGGCCAGGCCGAGCGCGAAGACCGGGGCTTCGACCCTCCGGGAGATCCACGACCGGAACGTGTTGTGCAGGCGGCCGCCGTCGAGGGCGCGGTTCAGTTCACGGGAGACCTTGCCTTCGAGCGATTTCGGTCGTTCGAGGGCGACGCAGCGGCAGATCGACGCGTACCAGCGGGCCAGCTCGTCGTGCCCCGCCGAACCGACGAACCGGCCGAGGTCGGTCGCTCCACCCGAGATCTCCATGGTCCGCAGCAACGCGAGCAGCTGAGCGGCGAGTTCGGCGTGGTCGAGGTGCTGTTCGCGATGCGGCGCAGGTATTTCCGCAGTGGAGTCGATCCACCGCAGGAACTGGCTGTCCCGGGGACTCAGGAAGAACGGTGCTTCCGCGCCCGACCGGGTAATGGCGTCGCCGTGGTTGCAGACGTCCCGCAGAATGTGCTCAACGGTCTGCCGCGGGTCATTTTCGTATCGCCGCGCGGTTTCCAGTACGCCGATCGGAATGTTCTTCTCCGGCGCACGGCCTTTCAACACCCGCGTCACCTTGGCGACCAGCTCACCGTTCTCGTCGTAATGGTCCGTGGCCCACGTCTTGCCGGGTTCGGGCGGAGCGACCGTGACCCGCCGCTGCGAGGCCTCGAGATCACGGTCGGCCTCCGCGAACTTCTTGAGTTCGTCGTCCACCGACGGTGTCCAGGCGGCTCCTTCCCACGGGTGGCCGTTCCGCTTCGACGGCGAGAACAGCCATTCCTCCCGTGCCATGACCCGCACGTGCCCCCGGCGGACGAAATCGACGAACTCCCGCGGCTCGACCTGGCACGAGGGAGCCGACAGCAAGGTGCTGGACGGCGCCCAGAGGACCAGCGGGCTGCTGCTGGCGATCATGCGGTGCAGCTGCAGGTAGCCGGCTTCGCCGTATTCGCTGATGTGGCAGAACGTCCGGAATTCGGTCACGCCGGCTCCACGACGTGCCGGGACACGGCTTCGCCGGGATCGAAAGCCCGATCGCTGAGCGCGACGATCCACAGGTCGGCGTCGCCGTCGTTGCGGATCGCGTGCGACCACCCCAGCGGTGGCCGGACCACCACCCCACCGGCTCCCCGGAACTCCTGCCGGCGGCGTTCGGTGCCGGCGCCGCGGTCCCAGTGCAACGACCACGGGCCCTGGTAGGCGACCGCGATGATCTCTTGCTTGCGCGTGTGGAAGTGGTTGCCCCGTACGGCACCCGGCCGGATCGCGGCGATGTGCACGTCTTCGACGGGCCCCATGGCGCGCAGGTACTCCCCGAGCACCGACACGCTGAGACCGCGTTCCTCGACCTTCCCGGGGAGGTGCTCCACCAGCAGATCGTCCACGTCCGCACCTCCGTCGCCCGTCGTCGGGGTCTGTATCGCGCCGGCCGGCGGCGGCATTACCGGCGTGCGATAGCTTGCCGGGCATGCCTGAGCCCGGAGCCGCCTGGCCACCCGCCCCGATCAGGACCGGCCGGCTCGTCCTCCGCGAGTCCGAACCCCGCGACCGCGCCGCGTTCATCGAGCTGTTCGCCTCGCCGGACGTGGGCACCTACATCGGTGGCCCGAAACCACGGGACGAACTGGAGCGCACGACAGCCGAACTGCCCGGGCGGCGTCCCGGCCTGTTCGTCGTCGATCTCGGTGGGGCATTGATCGGCATGATCACGCTCGATCCACACGACACGGATGCCGCGAAGACCGAACTCGGCTACCTGTTCCTGCCAGAAGCATGGGGCCACGGCTACGCGTCCGAAGCGTGCACGGCGGCCCTCGGCTGGTTCGCCGGCGCAAACCCCGGCGAGAAGGTGGCACTCTGCACCCAGACCGCCAACGCTCCCTCGATGCGCCTCGCGGCGAAGCTGGGTTTCACCGAGGTGAAGCGGTTCGAGGCGTACGGCGCCGAGCAATGGCTCGGCGTGTGGTCACAGCAAAACGCCCGGCAACCCTGATCAGGGCTGCCGGGCGATTCGAGAGCGGTGGCGGTGGGATTTGAACCCACGGACGGGGATTAGCCGTCACACGATTTCGAGTCGTGCTCCTTCGGCCGCTCGGACACGCCACCGCCGAGAACAATACCGGAGGGCACCCGCGTGCCTCACAAGGGGTCGGCAGGCCCGTCCGGCCGGCGCCTGACCTGCACGTCTCGCACCAGACGAGATGCCTTCGAACGCAGGTCGTGGGCCACTTCGGCCACCTGGGCGCGGCGGCGCTGCATCCGCCCGGATGCCTCGAGGCGCCGGTTGCCCGTCACCGAGCCGAGCTTCTCGCGCGCGCCGCCCATCGTCTGCCGGACCTTGTCCTTCATAGTCATACCCATTGGGGTACCCACCCCGGACGAGCCGAATCAGCGCCGCGTCGCGAAGTACGTCTCGAGCAGCGAAGCGCACTCCGCCGACAGCACGCCGCCGTGGACCTCCGGGCGGTGGTTGAGGCGGCGGTCACGCACGACGTCCCACAGGGACCCCACCGCGCCCGTCTTGGGCTCCCACGCCCCGAACACCAGCCGCGAGATCCGGGCCAGCACCAGCGCGCCCGCACACATCGTGCACGGCTCCAGCGTCACCGCCAGCGTGCAGCCCTCCAGGCGCCAGCCGTCGCCGACCGCGCCCGCCGCCGCGCGGAGCGCCAGGATCTCCGCGTGGGCCGTCGGGTCGCCCAGCTCGACCCGCGCGTTGCGGGCCGCCGCCAGTGGCTTGCCGTCGGGGTCGAAGACCACCGCTCCGATCGGCACGTCCGAGCCGGGGGCGCGCGCTGCTTCCAGCGCCGCCTCCACGGCTTCGGTGTCGGACGGCCGTCTCAGAGCTCGTCCAGGAGCTTGGCGAACTCGCTGCCGAACCCGACGCGCTGCGCGATCATCTGCAGCTGTTCGTCCGGGTACAGGTCGACCTCGCCGACGATGACCTCCAGCTCCGGCCCCGGCAGCCCGATGTCCGCGAGGATCGACAGGTCGCCCTCGGGCCAGACGGAGTCGTCCTCTTCGTCCGGTGGATCGACGCGCAGGACGTCGAGGACGTCCGCCGCGATGTCGTAGTCCAATGCCGCCGCCGCGTCCGAGAGCAGCAACGACGGCCCGCGCGGACTCGGCCGGACGATGACGAAGAACTCGTCGTCGACGGCCAGCAGCCCGAAGGATGCACCGGTGGAACGTAGTTTGCCCAGTTCTGTGATCGCCGCGTCGAGCTCGGTCAACGCCCCCGGGTCGAGCGCGCTGCACCGCCACCGACCGTCTTCCCGGACCACGGCTACCGCGAAGCCCGTGACCGGCTCATCCACCGCCATGCGCACACCGTATTCCGCCGGTCGACCGAGCGCACGCACGGTGCACCCGAAGCGCCGCATGGGGCACTATCGGGAGCATGACCGGCCCCACTGACCTGCCCACGCTGCCCGGCACGCCGTTCGCCGGCCTCCTCGACGACGCGCGGGCGCTGCAAGACCGCACGGTCGCCCTCCGGCGCGCCGTGCACCGCCACCCGGAACAAGGGCTCCACCTCCCGCGCACCCAGGTGGCGATCCGCGAAGCCCTCGCCGGCCTGCCGCTGGAGATCACCGAAGGCAAGGCCACGACGTCGCTGACGGCCGTCCTGCGCGGCGCCCGGCCCGGCCCGGCGGTGCTGCTGCGCGGCGACATGGACGCGCTGCCGCTGACCGAGGAGACCGGGCTGGACTTCGCGTCCGAGGACGAGGAGTCGATGCACGCGTGCGGGCACGACACGCACGTCGCGATGCTCGCCTCGGCCGCCCGGCTGCTCGCCGAGCGCAAGGAGCAGCTGGCCGGCTCGGTCGTCTTCATGTTCCAGCCGGGCGAGGAGGGGCACCACGGCGCCCGGTTCATGATCCACGAGGGCGTGCTCGACGCCGCCGGGACGCGGGTCGAGCGCGCGTTCGGCGTGCACATCCTCGCCAACCTGCGCAGCGGGCTGCTGTCGGTCCGGCCGGGCCCGCAGATGGCCTCGGCGGACTCGTTCTCGGTGCTCGTCACCGGCAAGGGCGGCCACGGCTCCGCGCCGCAGCACACGATCGACCCGGTGCCGGCGGCCGCGGCGATGGTCGGCGCGCTGCACACGATGATCACGCGCCGGGTCAGCGTGTTCGACCCCGCGGTGCTCTCGGTGACGCGGATCCAGGCCGGCACGACGACGAACATCATCCCGGAAACCGCCGAGCTGCAGGGCACGATCCGCACGCTGTCCGAGCAGACGCGCGCGCTGGTCCGCGCCGAGCTGCCGAAGGTGTGCGAGCAGGTCGGCGCGGCGTACGGCTGCCGTGTCGTCGCCGACGTCGAGCCGGGCTACCCCGTGACCGTCAACGACGACCGCGTCGCCGCCGAAGTCCTGACGCTCGGCGAGGCCGTGCTCGGCCAGGAGAACGTCGAGCTGATGGCGGACCCGCTGATGGGCGCCGAGGACTTTTCCTACGTCCTGCAACGCGTTCAGGGCGCGTACGCGTTCCTGGGCGCGTGCCCGCCCGGCGTCGACCCCGCCGAGGCGGCCGCGAACCACTCCAACCGCGTGCTCTTCGACGAGGACGCGATGCCGAGCGGTGTCGCGATGCTCGCCGCGTTCGCGCTGGACGCCCTGCGTTAGGGCCCGGTCCGCGACGGGCGGCCGTCCTCGAGGTGCCCGGCGAAGCGGCGACGCCACCCGGGCGCCTCGAAAGTGACGTCGTACCAGCCATTCTTCGCCGGCACCGGGAAGTCGTGCGAGGTTTCCGGCGCGATCGTGACGTCGTTCAGCGCGACCGGCGCCGGGCCGTTGTTGGTCACCGTGACGCGCAACGCCGGTGCCGGCGTGAACGTGACGGCGGCGTCGAGGCCCGCTTTGCCGGAGGCCTCGACGACGAATCCGTTCGGCCCGTGGATGGCGATGTCGTACGACTCGGCGTACGGGACTTCGCCCGTCAGCTCGCTCTTCGGGCCGACGTCGAAGCGTTGTGACGCTCCGCCCGCGTGGTAGGCGTACGCGGCCAGCTGAAGTGTCTGAGTTCCGTGGTTGGCCAGGTGCAGCTTCAGCGCGCCCGGCCCGGCCGTGGCCCAGGCGACCGGCTGGTACGGCAGCGGGCGCGCCTTCGCCGTGCCGGGGTCCTGCACGAGGGCGCCCGGCCCGAGCCCGGGCTTCGGGAGCCGGGACTGCGTCCGGTCGGCTTCGGCGCGCAACGCGTCCGCGTCCGGCAGCAGCGGGATCGTCGTGTCGTGCGCGCGGAAGTCGAAACAGCTGGTCAGGTCGCCGCAGATGGCGCGGCGCCAGGCCGAGATGTTCGGCTCGCGCACCCCGGTCCACGTCTCGAGGAACCGCAGCACCGACGTGTGGTCGAAGACCTGCGAGTTCACCCAGCCGCCACGGCTCCACGGCGAGACGACGGTCATCGGCACGCGCGGCCCCAGCCCGATCGGCAGCGGGGCGCCGGACGCCCCGCCCCTCTCCGGGCGGTTCCCCGGCAGGTACTCGCCCGGGGTCCCGGGTGGCGGCGTCGGCGGGACGACGTGGTCGAAGAAGCCGTCGTTTTCGTCGTAGTTGAGGAAGACGACGGTCGATTCCCACAGTTCCGGGTTGTCCCACAACGCTTTCAGCATCCGCTGGATGTAGGAGGCGCCGTCGACCGGGCGGGCGGCGGGGTGCTCGCAGTAGCCGTACGGGGCCACGACCCACGACACCGCGGGCAGCGTCCCGGCCGCGCAGTCGGTGAGGAACTCGGCCAGCACGTGGTCGAGGTCCTTGCCCTTGCCGGAATCGGGCAGCAGCTTCTTGCGCAGGTTCGCGCGCTCGGCCAGGCGCTGCTTCACCGGGTCCATCGAGTACAGCGCGTCGTGGAAGTTCTCGAACAGCCACAGCGGGTTGTCGCCGTAGTCGCCGGCGAAGTGCTCGGGGACGCCGCGCTCCTCGTCGTTCGCGTAGATCCGCCACGTGATCCCGGCGGACTCGAGCCGCTCCGGGTACGTCGTCCAGCGGAACGACGGCTCGTAGTCGGGGAAGTTGTGCGTGACCGGGCCGCCGGCGACGCCGTCCGGGTCGATCGTGCCGGTCCAGTGGAACAGCCGGTTCGGCTGCGTCGGGCCCTGGATCGAGCAGAAGTAGTGGTCGCACAGCGTGAACGCGCCGGCCAGCGCGCGCTGGAACGGGATGTCGTCGCGCGTGAAGTACCCCATCGTCATGGGGCTCTTGGCCTTGACCCAGCTGTCGTACGCGCCGCCGTTCCACGCGCGGTGCGTGCTGTTCCAGTCGTGCGGCAGCTCGCCGAGGTCCTGGCCGTCCACAACGGACGTGTCGACCCGGAACGGCAGCACCGGCGCGCCCTTGCCGCGCTGGCGGAAGACGTCCCGCAGCGCCGCGCGGTCGCCGAAACCGCGCACGCCGGCCATCGTGCCGTAGTAGTGGTCGAACGACCGGTTCTCCTGCATCAGCACCACGACGTGGCGGACGTCGTCGAGCGTCCCCTTCCGCGCCGGCGCGGCGCACGAGGCCGTCAACGAGCCGGCGACCGTGGCCGCGGCGGCACCGCCGAGCACCGTGCGCCGGCGGATCCGGCCCATTCTGCCTCCTCATCCCCACGTCAGCGGCCTGGCGAGGGGGTACGTTCTCCGCCGAGAGAGGTGGTACCCATGCTCGACTCAGCGGATCTGGTCGCCTTCGCACCGTCGACCGACCTGGAGCGCTCACGTGCCTTCTACACGGATGTCGCCGGGCTCGAGTTCATCGAGCAGACCCCCTTCGCGTGCGTGTTCCGCAGTGGCGCGACCATGCTGCGCGTCACCGCCGTCGCCGAATTCACGCCGCAGCCGTTCACGGTGCTCGGCTGGGCGGTGGCCGACATCCGGGTGGCGGTGGCCGGGCTGCGCGGCCGTGGCGTGGAGTTCCTCACGTTCGACACGCTGCCACAGGACACCGACAAAATCTGGACCACGCCCGGCGGCCGGATCGCCTGGTTCCGCGATCCGGACGGCAACGTCCTGTCGCTGACCGAGTTCACTGGCAATTAAACAACACTGTTGATTTAATGGACGGATGACCGACGCCGATCGCCTCGCCCAGCTAGCTGACCAGGAAGAACGTCTCCAGTTCACGAAGTTCGACAACGAGACGGCGCTGGCCCTCGGCGCCCAGCTGCTGGCCGCGGCGCGCGAGCGCGGGCTGCCGGTGACGATCTCGGTCCGCCGCAACGGCCAGCGGCTCTTCCACGCGGCCCTGCCGGGGACATCAGCCGACAACGACGCGTGGATCGACCGCAAGAGCCGGGTGGTGGACCGCTACGGCCACAGCTCCTTCCTGATCGGCACGCAGTTCCGCGCGAAGGGCGGCTCGTTCGAGGAGGACTCCCGCCTGAACCCGGACGAGTACGCGGCCCACGGCGGGGTGTTCCCGGTGATCATCCGCGGGGTCGGCCCGGTCGGGACGGTCGGCGTTTCGGGTCTTCCGCAGGCCGACGACCACGCGTTCGTCGTCGAACAGCTCGAGCTGTTCCTGGCTTAGCCCTTCCGCAGGTTGCCGAGCACGTACTCGGCGGTCTTGAGGACGCCGCCGCAGCGATCGCTCTCCCAGTACGTCGAGTGCGTGCCGCTTCCGTGGTAGCTGAAGATGAGCAGGTCGGTGTCGGTGACACCGACGGCGACGTCACACTCTTCCGGTCCCCTCGCCTCGTGGAAGACCGCGGCCGGCAACCCGGCCACCGACGTTTCGGTCCACGGGTCCATCGCTCCCGATTCGCGCCGCGGCAGGTTCTTGAACTCCTCGAGCGTCTTCGGCTCTTTAAGCTGCTTCAGCACCGACACGAGCGGGGAATACCACGTGTTCCAGGCGCACCCCGCGGAGCCGGCCGTCACCGACTTGCCCGGCCGTACGTTGTCCGGCGGATCTTCGACCACGGCGGCGACCTGTTCCCTGGTGAGCAGGCTACAAGGATCGGAGTCGAACTTCGCCAGGTCTACGGGATCTTGGACTGGAGTGAATGGCAAAGCAGGCCCCGTCTGCGCCGGCGTGGGCGGTTCCGCGAGGATCCGCTTCGGCTCGGAAGGCCCGCAAGCTGTGAGCAGCGAAGCGCCGAGCAATGCGGCGGCGATGGTCGGCAGAACCCGTACTCGCATCGTCCTCACTCCGGCCACGCCGACGGGTCGACCCGCCACTGTTTCTGGTTGTCGATTCCCGAATTGCCACCGAGCTCCGGCATCTCGGGGAAGTCGGTTTCGCTGCGGACGAGGGCATTCGCCTTCCCGTGGAACTCGCCCATCCTCGTCGTCGCATCGGCCAGCAGGTCCACGAAGTCCTTGACCAAGGCTCCGAACGCCTCGACGATCGAGTCGATGACGTCCTTGGCGGTGAAGATGTCGACGATCGGGATTTCCACGGTCAGCAACGCGATGACCGCCTTGAGGCTGAACTTGGACAGCTCGGCGGCACAGGTACCGAGGAGCTTGATCGCCGAGGCGTAGGTGTCGACCACCAGGTTCGCCATGTCGGTGAGGATCGACGCCACCGCGCCGACCGAGGTGTTCTGCTTGTCCAGCGCCTCACTCACCCTCGTCGTGTAGGCACCGAACTGGTCTGCGGCACGTCCTGACCAGGTACCGCTGACCGCCTGGACGGCCGCGCCGACCTCGGCCTTCGCATCACCGAGCGTGCCGACCGTGGCGAACTGGTCGGCCAGCTTCTGGACGCTGAGAGCGTTGCCCAGCAAGTTCTTCCGCATGTCGTCCAGCAGGCGGAAGATGTCATCACGCCCGAAGATGCCGGCGAACTGGCGGACCTTGGCGTCGGCGTCTTCGGGGTAAGGCGGTGCGTCGTGCTGTTGCGCCGGGGAGACGGCTGGGGTGACCATCATCAGTTCAGCCCCTCTTCCTTCGAGCGCAGCTGCCGATAGTCTTCTTCGTCCTGGGTTTCGTAGTGGTCGGCCGCCTTGTCCAGCGCCTCGGCCAGCGCGGTGAGGCGTTCGGCTCCGCGTTCGCTCTTCTCGCGCATGCTCTGGACGACCGCGTTGAAGACCGGCACGATCTGCGACCGCACGCCGATCATGCCGACGTCTTCGTCGCGCAGCACCATCGGCGCGAGATCGCCCTGCGCGAACTTGGTGACGCGGTCGCGTGCCGCGAAAACCTCATTCGTCGCCGCCCGGAGCGCCTGCGGGTAGACCTCGAAACCCGAGTCACCGCCGAGGGGATCGAAACCACCGGTGCTCATCGAACCTCCCGCGCCGCTTCGTCGACCATGGTCTTGCGCCGGGCCTCGGCCGCCGACTCGGCGTTGGTGATCGCCCGCAGGACGTGGTCCGCCAGTGAAGCGCCGTTGTGCCCGGCGACCGCGTCACGTGCGAGGTCCACCGAGACCAACCCGCCCGATCCATCGACGGTCACCGTGCCCAGGCCCGCGCCGATGTCCAGGACCAGAGGCAGGCTCTCCCCGGTCTTCGCCGCCTGCTCCACCGCCGCCACCCGCGCGTCGATCTCCTTCGCGAGGTTGTAGAGCTGTTCTTCGCTGTTCACCAGCGACCACCGCCCGATCCCGGCTCTTCGTCGGTCAGGAAATCGAGTTCCTCGAAGTTTTCGTCGTCCTGAGGCTCGGACCGACGCTCTTCGCGCGCGGGAACCGGCGGAAGCTTTTCGTGCTCTTCGGCGACCGGTGGCGGCGGTTCCTTGCCGAACAACGCGTTCAACTGCGGCAGCGACGACGCGCTTGCCGCATTTCGCGCGTTCCGGACAGCTTCCACGATGCCGAGCCCCAGCTTCTGCGCGTGCGACCCGTACCGCGCGCGATCGTCGATCCGCAGGTCGACGAGCTTGCCCTGACCCGTCACCACCGCGGTGACCAGCTGGTCGGCCGAGTACGCGGTGTGCCGGGCGACCGCGAGCCGTGCGTCCAGCTCACCGGCCTGCCGCTGCATCAGCCGGAGATCGCGGTGCGGTGCGGTCATGGCCGCATCACGGCGTCGAACATCCCCGTTTCCCCTCCTCCAGGTCCCGTCGCGATGACGGAACGTGCCCGGTCTGCACCTTACTGCGACCGACCGACAAAACAGCCGCGGCCGGAAAAGAGCTGGCCGAAATCACACCTCCTGCTACCGTCGACCACATGAAGCGCGCTGCGAACACGACGACGCCGGAAAGTGTCCCGGCGCGCTGAACCATGCTCACGAAGCCCGGGGCGATCGCCCCGGGCTTCGTCTTGTGGCCGATCACCTCGCCGTCCACGAGGAGTCCACAATGCACGATCACCGCAAGCTCGGCCGTGAGCTCGGCCTGTTCGACACCGACCCGCTCATCGGCGCGGGCCTGCCCTACTGGCTGCCCGACGGCGCGATCGTCCGCCACAGCCTCGAGGAGTACGTCCGCGGCCTGGAACGGCGCGCGGGGTACCGGCACGTCCATTCGCCGGTGCTCGGCAAACGCGAGCTGTACGAGATCTCCGGGCACTGGGCGCACTACCGCGACGACATGTACCCGCCGATGGACGTCGGCGGCGAGCAGCTCGTGCTGCGGCCGAGCCTCTGCCCGCACCACGCGCTGATCTACCGTTCGCGCGGTCACAGCTACCGCGAACTCCCGCTGCGCATCGCGGAAATCGGCGGGATGTACCGCAGCGAGCTCTCCGGCGTGCTCGGCGGGCTGAGCCGGGTGCGCGCGATCCAGCTCAACGACGCGCACATCTTCTGCACCCCCGAGCAGGTCGAAGCCGAGGCCGCCGCCGCGCTGGCCATGATCCGGCAGGCTTACGACGCGCTGGGCATCAGCCCGGCGCGTTACCGGCTTTCGCTTCCCGGCCCCGGTGGGAAGTACGTCGCCGGCGACTGGGACCGTGCCGCGGACATCCTGCGTTCGGCCCTCGACGGGCTCCCGTACGACGCCGTCGAGGGCGAAGCAGCCTTCTACGGGCCGAAGATCGACGTCCAGATCGTCGACAGCGCGGGCCGCGAATCGACCCTTTCCACCGTCCAGATCGACTTCCACCAGCCCGAACAGTTCGGCCTCGAGTACGTCGGCGCGGATGCCGCGAAACACCGGCCGGTCATGGTGCACCGCAGCATCATCGGCAGCGTCGAACGCGCGGTGGCGCAGCTGGTCGAGGTCCACGGCGGTGCGTTCCCGGCCTGGCTGGCGCCGGTTCAGCTGCGGCTGCTGCCGCTGTCCGCCGCCGAACTGCCTTACGCACAGGCGATCCTCGACCGGTGCGACGACCTGCGCGCCGAAATCGCGCCGGAAGGCAGTCTCGGCGCGCGGATCCGGGACGGGCGGCTGGTGCCCTACCAGGCCGTGCTCGGCCCGCAGGAGGTCGCCGCGGGGCAGCTTTCCCTGCGGCTGCGCGACGGAAGCCGGGTCGACGCGCAGCCGGTCGACGACGCACTGGCGTGGATCCGGGCGGAGGTCAAGCCGTAGCCGCGGCCAGCCAGCCGAACGCCGGTGCCAGGCTTTCCGGGGCGGCCCAGCCGTTGACCACCGCGAGCAGCCGCAGGTAGCGCTCACGGCGAGGATCGCCGACGAGGGCCAGCCATTCCTTCAGCTGACCGGAGTCGCGGCCGAGACCGTCGACGATCGCCTTCGCCTCCGGCGAGTCCGGGGCGACTCCGGCGTCGAGAGCCGACGTGACCGCGTCGCGGACCTCGGCGGCCAGGTCGCGGCGCAGGCCACCTTCGTGCTGCTCGGCCAGCCGGCGCAGGATCGCGCGGAACTCCTTGTCCTGCGCCAGTTCCGCCAGCTCGATCCAGGCCTCGAGCTGCTCGGGGCTCGCGTTCTCCGGCAGCTCGGGGGTCAGGGTGCGGGCGAGGCCTTCGAGTCCGGGACGGCCACCCAGGGCGTCGGCGAGGAAGTCGTCGACCAGGCGACGTCGTTCCCCTTCGGACAGCCGGGCCAGCTTGTGCATCAACGTTGTCTCCTCCGGGGTCGAACCGCGCTTCGCCACGGCCGTCAGCACCGCGTGGCGCACGCGCAGCACGCGGATCTGCACCTCCAGGGCCTCGGCGTGCGTCGCCGCAACGTCGGCGACGGTCGCTTCGCCGTCGACGACCCGCCGGATCGTGGCGAGGCCGACGCCCAGGTCCCGGAGGGTGCGGATGAGGTCGAGCCGGGTGCGCGCGGCGTCGTCGTAACGGCGCTGACCTGCGGTGTTGCGTCCGGACGGCGGCACGAGACCGCGGTCGGAGTAGAACCGGACGGCCTTGACCGTCAGGCCGGCACGGCGGGCCAGCTCGCCGATCGAATACCGCATGCCTTCAGCGTGACACCTCCCCTCGGGGGAGGCGCAAGAGCCGGATTCGCCCGATCGTGTCGATCACCTGTTCGACGTTTCGCGGTAAAGTCGATCACATGAGCGAACGAACTAGGTCTCCTCCCGGATCCGGGTGACCAGCTGGGTCGGGTTCACGAACCGCAACGCGACGAGAAGGAGCACGAGCATGGAGGCGGTGTAGATGGTCGCCATGGCGTCGACCGACTGGTTGGCCCGGATGCCCGCGGCGAACACGGAGTTGTAGAGCGCGACGACGAGGGTCGTCGAGTCCGGGCCGGCGGTGAGGAACGTCAGCTCGAACATGCCGACCGTCCGGACGAGCACGAGGATCGAGGCGGCCAGGATCCCCGGCAGCAGCAGCGGGCCCAGGATCCGGGTGAACACCGAGACCGTGCGGGCGCCGGACATGCGTGCGGCGGCTTCGATCTTCGGGTCGATCTGCTCGATGAACGGCGTCATGGTCAGCACGACGAACGGCACCGACGGCACCAGGTTCGCCAGGATCACGCCGGTGGTCGTGCCGGCCAGGTGGAACTTGTAGAGCACGGTGGCCAGCGGGATGCCGTAGGTGATGGGAGGGATCAGGATCGGCAGCACGAACAGCAGCATCACCAGGCGCTTGCCGGGGAACGAGCGGCGGGCCAGCGCGTAGGCGGCCGGGACGCCGACCGCCACCGAGACGGCGATCACCACCAGCGCGACGATCGCCGTGGTGAGGAGGACGTCGGACAGGCCGAACTCGCGCCAGGCGTCGGCGTACCAGTGGGTGGTGAAGCCGTCCGGGAGCCAGGTGCCGAACCACTGCCTGCCGAACGAGTCGACCACCACCGAGAGCACGACGCCGGCGAGGTTGACGAAGAAGAACACGACGATGGCCCAGACGACCCAACGTCCGGGACGCGCGACCCAGCCGGTCATCCCTTGCCTCCGGTCGCTCCGCGGTACAGCGTGCCGCGCCACGCCATGACCAGGCCGATCACGATCAGCATGATCACCGCCATGAGCATCGCGACGGCCGAGCCCATCGAGTAGTCGTACTCCTCGAACGCGGCGTGGTAGGCCGCGATCGAGATGACGCGGGTCTCGTTCGCGGGGTCGCCGACGAGCTGTGCCGAGGGGAAGACCGAGAACGCCATCACGAACGAAAGGCAGAAGGTGATCGCCAAGCCGGGAGCCAGGAGCGGCAGCGTGATGCGCCGGAAGCGCTGGGCCCAGTTCGCGCCGAGGGTCGCGGCCGCCTTCTCCAAGGAGGGGTCGATGCCCGAGAGATAGGACAGCGTCAGCAGGAAGGAGAACGGGAAGCCGGTGATCACGAGCGACAGCAGCACGCCGGTGTAGTTGTGGATCAGCGGGAGCGGCTCGTCGGTGATGCCGAGGACGGTGAGCACCTTGTTCAGCCAGCCCGCCGGCCCGCCGTACATGATCAGGCCTTGCGCGGTGAGCACCGTGCCGAGCGTGATCGGCACGACGAGGATCGTCGTCAGGAGACGCTTGCCGCGGACACGGCCACGCATCACGTACGCGATCGGGATGCTGGCGAGCACGTTGATGAACGTCGCGGGCAGGGCGATGCCGAGCGTCGTCCAGATGGTGTCGCGCAGGTAGGGGTCGCCGAAGAAGCGCGCGTAGTTGGCGAAGACACCGCCTTGGCGCGGGGCGAAGGACAGCTGGAGGCCATAGAGAAAGGGGTACAGGAACAGGCAGGCAGTGACGAGCAGCCCGGGGACGAGGAGAAGCAGGGTGCGGTCGATGCCGCGTTCGGCCAGGCGGTGACGCAACGCCGGGCGAGCGCTCGCGACGGCGGTCATGGCTCGAACACCAGGACGCGCTCGGCCGGGACACCGATCCTGACCGTGTCTCCCGGGGCGAGGCGCTTGTCCGTGCGGAAGTACACCTGGGTCCCGCTCACCAGCCGGGCCGAGATCGACAGCTCGCGGCCGTGGTACTCGACGATCTCGACCGTGACGTCGAGGGCGTTCTCCGCGCCGTCGCCGACGACGAAGTCCTCCGGGCGGATCGCCACCTTGGCGGGCCCCTCCGTGAGCGAGCCGCGGCCCGTCAGCCGGGCTCCGGCGCCCTCGACCGTCACCGACGAGCCCGTGGCGCCGGTGACCGTCACGTCCAGGAGGTTGCGGTAGCCCATGAACGACGCGACATAACTGTTCACCGGCTGGGCGTAGACCTCCTCGGGTGTGCCGATCTGCTGGACCGTGCCGTCGCGCAGCACCACCAGGCGGTCGGCCAGTGACAAGGCCTCCTCCTGGTCGTGGGTGACGTACACCGTGGTCAAGCCGAGCGTCTGGTGGAGGCGGCGGATCTCCATCCGCATCTCGAGGCGGAGCTTGGCGTCGAGGTTGGACAGCGGCTCGTCCATCAGGACGACCGGGGGCTCCAGCACCACGGCCCGGGCGATGGCGACGCGTTGCTGCTGCCCGCCGGAGAGCTGCGCCGGGAACTTCGCCGCGTGGTCGGTGAGCTGCACCAAACGCAACGCCTCGTCGACCCGGCGGCGGGCGTCGGCGCGGGCGACCTTGCGCATCTTGAGGCCGAAGCCGACGTTGGCGCGGACCGACATGTGCGGGAACAGCGCGTAGTTCTGGAAGACCATCCCGAACCCGCGTTGCTCCGGGGGCTGCCCGTCGATGCGGGCGTCGTCGAGCCAGATGCTGCCGCCCGTCAACGGCAGCAGGCCGGCCAGGCAGTTCAGCGCGGTCGACTTGCCGCAGCCGGACGGGCCGAGCAGGGCCACGAACTCGCCGCGTGCGATGGCGAGGTCGAGGCCGCTCAGGGCGTTCGCGGTGCCGAAGCTCCGGGAGACCCCGTCCAGCCGGAGCTGCTCGAACGTCACTTCTTGCCGACCTTCGAGCCGCCGACCAGCTGGTTCCACTTGTCGAACGCCTTGACCTGCTGTTCGGCCGGCAGCGAGGTCTCCTTGGGGTACTGCGAGATCCACTGCTCGTACTCCGGGCGCCCGAACTGCTTGATCGTGTCCTGGCTCTTCTGCGGCGCCATCTGCAGGGTGACGTCCTTGACCGCAGGTCCGGGGTAGAAGTAGCCGTCGTCGTAGGCGATCGCCTGCTGGTCGGGCTTCAGCATCCACGCGATCAGCTGCAGGATCGCCGACTCCTGATCAGGCGAGAGGCCCTTGGGGATCAGGGCGTACTGGGCGTCGGTGACCCAGTGCATCGGCTGCATGATCGCGGTCCTGACCGTGTTGGGCACCGTGCCGAGCTTGCGCGGGTTGATGTCCCAGCCGGTCGTCGACATGACCATGTCCACCGCACCGGACGCGAGGTTCTTCATCGTTTCGGTGGTGCCCGACGGGTAGTACTTCACGTACTTGCCGAGCTCCTGCAGGAACGCCCAGGTCTTGTCCCAGCCCTTGTCCGGGTCCTTCGGGTCCTTGTCGCCGAGCAGGTACGGCAGGCCCATCAGGAACGTCCGGCCCGGGCCGGAGTTCGACGGCTGCGCGTACTGGAACTTCTCCGGGTGGGCCTTGGCCCAGTCGAGCAGCTCCTGCGGGGACGACGGCGCGGCCGGGACCGCTCCGGGGTTGAACTCCAGCAGCGGGCCGGACGGGTAGTAGACGACCTCGACGCCGTAGCCGTTGGCCAGCTCCTGCATCTTGGCCGCGGGTTCGAGGTAGTTCTGCATCAGGTTCGGGAACCGGCTCGAGAAGTCCGGGAGGACCTTCGCCAGCGTGCCGTTCGCGATGCCGGCGGACAGGCCGTCCGTGCCGCTGAGGACCAGGTGGGTCTGGGCGACGCCGCCGTCCTGCTCGGCCTTCAGCTTGCCCGCCATGCTCGGTGCGGGCGCCGTCGAATAAGTCACCTTCGAGAGCACTTCCGGGTGCGCGGCCTTGAAGTTCTCGATCATCTGCTTGGTGAGCTGCAGGTTGCCCGCGATGTCGAGGATGTTGAGGTCGACGGGCTTGCTCGGCTTGTCGGGCACGGCCGACGGGTTCGCCGCCTGGCTGCCGTCCCCGCCGGGCGCGCCACAGGCCGCCAGCCCGGCGGCGAGGCCGGCCGCCAGGAGCACTCGTCGGAATCGGAAGCCGGTGCGACGCTGCATGGCTGCTCCTGGGTCCGTGATAATGTTGTATGTCGCATCGTATATCAGATCGGACATGCCAGTGGCGAGCACTTCTTCGGCCCGGAGGCCGCCGCCGCCCGTCTCGCGCACGGATTTCGTGCGTGACGCGATCAAGGATTCGATCTTGAGCGGGGAGTTCGGGCCGGGCGAAACACTCGTCGAAGCCGAGGTGGGCGCCCTGCTCGGCGTTTCGAAGACGCCGGTGCGCGAAGCGCTGCGGATCCTGGCCGGTTCCGGCTTGGTCACGATGAGCACGTACAAGGGGGCCGCGGTCCGGGTCATGGACGCCGAGAGCGCGCACGCGGTGTACGACCTGCGTGCGCTCCTCGAGCCCGAAGCTGTCCGGCGCGCTGTCGAGAGCGGTGCCGACTTCGGCGAAGCGCGGCAAGTACTGGCGGACGTCGAGACCGGCGCGAACGCCGCCGACCGCGGCAAAGCCAGCCTGACCAACCGGCTGTTCCACCGCGCGCTCTACTCCGGGTGCGGGAACCCGTTGCTGGTCGAGATCCTGGACGGCCTGCGCGACCAGGCCGCCCTGATCACCGTCACCGGCTGGGGCATCAGCCCGACGTGGCGCGGTGAGGCGGCCGAGCACCGGGCGATCCTGACCGCCGCCGAGAGCGGGAACGCGCGGCAGGCGGAACACTTGCTGCGCAAGCACATCACGGACTTCATCGACCGGGTCGCCGGCGGGCTGCCGGAGGAACACAGCACTGAGACGAAGGGAGCCCGATGACGTTCGAGGAGCAGAGGCGGCGGCTGTCCGGGGTGGTGGCCATCCCGGTCACGCCGTTCGACGCCGAGAGCGCCGTCGACGGCCAGACGTACGCGAAGCTCGTCGACCGGCTGATCACCGGCGGCATCGAAGTCGTGACGCCGAACGGGAACACCGGCGAGTTCTACGCACTGGACGCGGCCGAAGCGCGGCAGTGCCTGGAAGTCACCGTCGAGGCCGTCGCCGGCCGGGGCAGTGTGCTCGCCGGGATCGGCCACGACGTCGCGTCCGCGACGCGGGCCGCCGCGCACGCGCGGGACGCCGGCGCCGACATGATCATGATCCACCAGCCCGTGCACCCGTACATCTCCGGCGACGGCTGGGTCGACTACCACGCCGCGATCGCGGCGTCGGTGCCCGAACTCGGCGTCGTGCTCTACGTCCGCAACCCGGCCATCGCCGGCGAGCAGCTGCACGCCCTCGGCGAGGCGGCACCGAACGTCATCGGCGTGAAGTACGCCGTGCCGGACCCGGTGCGGTTCGGCTCGGTCGCGCGGGACGCGGGCTTCGAGCGGTTCGTGTGGATCGCCGGTCTGGCCGAGCTTTCGGCGCCCGGGTACTTCGCCGTCGGCGCGACCGGGTTCACGTCGGGACTGGTGAACGTCGACCCGGCGATCTCGCTGGAGATGTTCCACGCACTGTCCACAGGGGACTATCCGGCCGCGATGGCGGTCTGGGAGAGGATCCGGCCGTTCGAGGAACTTCGCGCCGCCAACGGGAACGCCAACAACGTCAGCGTCGTCAAGGACGCGCTCGGGCAGCTGGGCTTGTGCCGCCCCGACGTCCGGCCGCCGAGCCGGCTGCTGACGGGCGCCGAACGCGAACGGCTCTTCGGTTTGCTGTCGTCCTGGGGACTTTCGTGAAGATGGCGGCTCATCGGCGCGCTGGAGCGCGGTGACGCCGAAGTCCGGCTCGCCGACGAGCCACCTGATGACCGGAACCACGCCGGAAAGAACTGGCTGTAGCAACCCAACTGGGCGCCTCGGGCGTCGCTGTGCGCGACCACGGGCGGCTGCTCGTCGGCCGATCGGCCGACACGGCTGCGTACGAGCGGGTTCGGACCCGGATTCGGCTCCTGTCTCCGGTCGGAGCGATCCGGCCGGAAGGTCACGGGTGTGTGGTAGATCACCTTCATCCCGATGTGGCTGACTGTACACCTCCTCGGCAGCCTGCGGGGAATTGCCATCAAGGCGGTGGGGTGAGAGGCTTGAACCAGGACGCGGTACCACCGCGACCAGGCCCCAGTGCCCTTTTCCCGGACCGGACCCGGACCCTGTCGGGGACGGAAACCGTTGCTGGACAAGCCTTTACGACTTACCCAGAGCGGTGACATCGATGACGTCCACCCAAGTTCCGGATACCCCTTCCACCGCCGGCAGTGACTTCGCCGAACTCTCGCGGCTGATCAAGGCCGCCGGCCTCCTCCAGCGACGGCGCCGCCACTACGCCGTGCGGATCGGGCTCAACCTCGTCGCCTTCGGCGGGGGCTGGGTCGCGTTCGTCTTCCTCGGGGACTCGTGGTGGCAGCTGTTCCTCGCGGCGTTCTTCGCGATGATGTTCGCGCAGCTGTCGTTCATCGGGCACGACGCCGGGCACAAGCAGATCTTCAGCAGCCGCAAGGCGAACGACGCGACCGGGTTCGTCCACGGTGGACTGACCGGGTTGAGCTACGGCTGGTGGGTGGGCACGCACTCGCGGCACCACGCCAACCCGAACCACGAGGACGAGGACCCGGACGTCGACATCGCCGCCCTCGCGTTCAGCAAGGCGCAAAGCGCGCAGAAGCGCGGGTTCCTGCGCTGGATGGCGAAGTACCAGGCGTTCCTGTTCTTCCCGCTGCTGCTGCTCGAAGGCCTCAACCTGCACGTGTCGAGCGTGAAAGCGGTGCTGCAGAAGGACATCCGCCGGCGCAAGCTCGAGTCCGCGCTCCTGATCGCGCACCTCGTCGCCTACCTCGCCGCCGTGTTCATCGTGCTCTCGCCGCTCACCGGGATCATCTTCATCCTGGTGCACCAGTTCCTGTGGGGGCTGTACATGGGCTGCTCGTTCGCGCCCAACCACAAGGGCATGGAGATGCTGACGGCCGGGCACAAGCTGGACTTCCTGCGCAAGCAGGTGCTGACCTCACGCAACGTGCGTGGCGGGCCGGTGGTCGACTTCGCCCTCGGCGGGCTGAACTACCAGATCGAGCACCACCTGTTCCCGAGCATGGCCCGGCCGAACCTGAAGCACGCGCAGGTGATCGTCCGGGACTTCTGTGCCCGGCACGATATTTCCTACGCGCAGTGCGGCTGGGCGCGTTCCTACGGGTACGTGTTGCAGCACCTGCACGAAGCCGGCGAACCCCTGCGGCGGCGATCGGCCGAGGTGACGGCGTGACGGCCCCGGTGCCGGACGCGCCCGAGGTGCCCCGCGCCGGCACGGAGTGCCCGAGCTGCCCGCACCCGCTCGGCACGCACGACGCGATAGCGCGCCGCTACTGCGCCGCGACCACGGCCGGCCAGGGAGCCGACCGCGGCTGCGTCTGCGGTTCGGTGCAGGACCACCAGAGCCCGGAAGGTCCGCGAGGGCACAAGAGCCACACATCAACAGCCTTCGAAGAGCAAAAGAGGACCGAACGATGATCGCACCCGCCGATTCCCCCACCCGCTACCAACTACGCGTCGACCGCGTGAAGAAGATCGTCATGGAGGACACCAAGCTCGGCGACGCGAAGGCGCTCGCCCTGGCCGTCCGCATGGTGCACGAGCTCGACACCGTCCCGGAGCCGGTCCGCTAGGTCTCCAGCACCTCCGGCAGGCCGAAGGTGGTCACCTCGGCCACCTGCCCGCCGTCGATCGACAGCGCGTCGAGACCGAACGCGCGGAACCGGCCGTCGTGGCAGAGGTATGTCGCCACGGCCGGGCCGCCGTTCAGCTCTGCGCAGGTCACGCGGGGTGTGGCTGAGGTTACTCGCGCGTCAATAACGAGTAAGCGGCCGGCGGAAACCCGTCAGGACGGCATTCACGGGGGAAGCACAGCGAACTAGACAGCGGTGTCCTGACCGGGTCCGATCCGCCGTGATGCCCGGAGGCACCCGTGACGCTCAGCGAGCTTCTTCCCAGCCTCGGCTGCGAAGCCGCCGATCACCTCGAGCCAGGAGTCTGGCCGCGAAGCACCCGACTCGGCGAAGACGGCGAACTCCTCTTCGCCGGCGCGAAGGTCAGCCACCTCGCCGCCCGCTTCGGGACGCCGTCCTACCTCATCGACGAGCAGCAGGTCCGCGACGCCGCCCGCGAGTACCGCCGCGCGCTGCCGGACGTCGAAGTCGCGTACGCGAGCAAGGCTCTGTGTACGCGGTCCGTACTGCGCTGGGTCGCCGAAGAGGGGTTGTCGCTCGACACCTGCTCCGCGGGCGAGATCGCCGTCGCACGCTCAGTCGGCTTCCCCGCGGAGCGCATGCTGTTGCACGGCAACTCGAAGACGCCCGAAGACCTGAAGGCCGCTCTCGCGTACGGAGTCCGGCGGATCGTGGTCGACTCGCTCGACGAGATCGAGCAGCTCGGCGCGCTCGCCCACGGCGCGCAGCAGGTGATGATCCGCGTGACGCCCGGTGTCGCCGCCGGCACGCACGCGGCCATCAGCACCGGCACCGAGGGCCAGAAGTTCGGCTTCTCGCTGCTCGACGGCGTCCCGGACAACGTCGACGCCGCGGTGAAGGCGGTGGGAGGGCAACCCGGGTTGCGGCTCGTCGGCCTGCACTGCCACATCGGCTCGCAGGTCTCCCGCATCGACCGCTACGAAGCCGCCGCGCGCCGGATGGCCGAGGTGCTCGTCCGGATCCGTGACGTCCATGGCGTCACGCTGCGGGAGCTCGACCTCGGCGGCGGGCACGCGGTGCCGTACGTCGGCGGCGAGCCCGCGTTCGACCTCGGCGGCTACTCGCGGCGCCTGCGCGTGGCGCTCGCCTACGAGTGCGCGGCGCACGGCTTCCCGTTGCCGCGCTTGACGATCGAGCCGGGCCGGGCGCTCGTCGGGCCCGCCGGGATCACGGTCTATCGCGTGTGCGCGGTCAAGCGCGGCAGCCGCACGTTCGTCGCGGTCGACGGAGGGATGAGCGACAACGCGCGGCCGTCGCTCTACGGCGCGCGCTACACGACGCGCCTGGTCGGCCGGCGCTCCAAGGAAAAGCGCGTCCCGATGACCGTCGTCGGCCGGCACTGCGAATCCGGCGACGTCCTCGCCGACGGCATCAGCCTGCCCGGTGACCTGCACGCCGGCGACCTCCTGGCCGTGCCGTGCACCGGCGCCTACCACCACTCGCTGGCCTCGAACTACAACCAGGTCGGCCGGCCGCCGCTGGTCGGCGTCCGCGACGGCGTCGCGACGCTGCTGGTGCGCCGCGAAACCGAGGAAGACCTCAGCCGCCGCGACTTGGGCTAACCGCGTCGAGCCCGGCGAGCAGCACGCCGAGCGCGTACCGGAAGTCGTCGTCGACCGTCGAACCGGCGCGTTCGCGCAGGCCACGCGCCATCAGCGGAAAGGGGAACGTGGCCAACGCGATCGCCGCCGCCTCGTCGGCAGGCGCCGGCCGCGTCTGATCCTCGACGGCCCGCCCGAGCACGAAGTGCACCAGCACCCCGGCCGCGCGGGTGGCCTCGCCGAGCGGGAAGCCCGCCTCGTGCAGTACCCCGACCGCGCGCTCGGCGAGGTCACCGAGCGCGCGAGCCGTGGTGAGGTCGGCTCCCAGCGCGACGCGGGCGCCATCGCGGTGCGCTAGCAACGCCTTGTGCAGCGCGAAGCCCGCGTCTTCGAGCCACTTCAGCCACGGACCGCCGTCGGGCAGCCCCGCGACGACCGGTGCGACGATCGCGTCCGTCATGTGGTCGAGCAGCGCGCGCTTGCTCCGGAAATGCCAGTACAACGCGGGTGCCTTGACGCCCAGCCCGGTCGCCAGCCGCCGCACGGTCAGCTTGTCGAGACCCTCGTCTTCCAGCAGTTCCAGCGCGACACGCACCGCGTCGTCGACTTCCAGCGGCATGCTCCTCCTTGACGCTTTAACTTGTTAAGGCCATCCTAGCCCTTAACAAGTTAAGGAGAAAGTATGGATGCCGATGTGATCGTCGTGGGCGCGGGCCCGGTGGGCCTGTTCCTCGCAGCCGAGCTCAAGCTGGCGGGTGCGGAACCCCTGATCCTGGAACGCCTCGAGGCACCTTCCGAAGAATCGAAGTCACGCGGCCTGGGCGCGCTGGCCACCGAAGCGCTTTGGCGACGCGGGCTCGGCCCTCAGCTCGCCGAGGCCGACGTCGCCGGCACGAAGGACCTCGCCCGCGACCACGGCAGCACCCGCGGCCACTTCGCGAACATCTTCAAGATCGTCCCCAGTGCGGACCGCCCCCGGACGAACATCTGGCAGCCGGAGCTGGAACGGGTCCTCGCGAAGCACGCCGAAGGCGTCCGGATCCTGCGCGGCCACGAGGTCACCGCGCTGGAGTCCGATGTAGACGGTGTGACCGTGACCGCCGGGAAGACCTGGCGCGCGCGGTACGTCGTCGGCTGCGACGGCGGTCGCAGCACGGTCCGCAAGCTGGCCGGGTTCGAGTTCCCCGGCACGCCGGCGCTGCTGCGCACGATCGCCGGTCAGGCGCGGTTCGCCGGCGACCTCCCGCCGAGCGGGCGGCACGCCGGCGGGACCTTCCTGCACGGCGGCAGCATGGTCGGGCTCGCCGAGCCCGCGGCGAACCCGGAACCGGTGACCGCCGCCGATTTCGCCGCGAGCATCCGGCGGATCACCGGCGCCGACGTCGTCATCGAGGAGTTCCGGGAGGAACGGCGGTTCGGCGACCAGGCCCGGCAGGCCGACGACTACCGCCGCGGCCGCGTCTTCCTCGCCGGCGACGCCGCGCACGTGCACTCGCCGAGCGGCGGCCAGGGCCTCAACCTCGGCATTCCCGACGCGGCCAACCTCGGCTGGAAGCTCGGCGCCGTCCTCCGCGGCGACAAGCCCGAAGCGTTCCTCGACACCTACACGCGCGAAAGGCACCCGGCCGGCGAAGCGGTGCTACGCAACACGCGCGCACAGTCGGCGTTGCTGGCGCCCGGCCCGCACGTCGACGCGCTGCGGGAGATCGTCGGCGAAGTGCTGGACCTGCCCGAGGCGAACCGGTACTTCGCGGACCTCCTGTCCGGCGTCCGCGAGCGCTACGACTTCCCTTACCCCGCCCCGGCTCCGGCCGGCGAGCACTGCCCGGACCTCGAACTCGTCGACACTGCCGGCCGCACGACCCGGCTGCACGAACACACCCGCACCGGCCGCGGCCTCCTGCTGACCGCGGAGCACCCGGCCGATCCGCGCGTCGACGTCGTGCCGGTGACGAACACCGGACCGCTGCTGCTCCGGCCCGACGGCGTCATCGCCTGGGCCGGCGAAGGTCCCCTCGACGTCGCCCTGGACACCTGGTTCTAAATCGGCCGTGAGCGGGCCCTCGAACCCGCCTCGGAATGACTCGTGAGTTTCCTCCGCAGCCACCGATTCCTCGGCAAATCACGATCCTGGCGCCGGATCACGTGAAGCTGGCGCAGGGGTCTCGCTTTCTGGTCAGGTCTCGATACGCTGCGCACTTGACAAATCACATGCCGAAACACAGGGAGGGACGGCATGGGTGAAGATTCACGTGCGCGCGGACTGGACAACACGGACAGATCGCTGATCGCCCTGCTGCAGCAGGATGGCCGGGCCTCGTTCACCGCGCTCGCGAAAGCGGTCGGGCTTTCGGAGGGAGCCGTCCGCCAACGGGTGCAACGGCTCCTGCGCGACGACCTCATGCAGATCGTCGCGGTGACCGACCCGGCCAACGTCGATCTGACGCGGCAGGCGATGGTCGGGATCAGCGTCGACGGCGCTGATCCGCGCGTAGTCGCCGACAAGCTCTCCGAACTGCCGAACGTGCACTACGTCGTGTTGTGCGCCGGGCGCTACGACTTGCTGGCCGAACTCGTCTGCCGGGACGACGACCACATGCTCGAAGTGCTGGGCGAGGAGATCCGCAAGATCGACGGCGTGTCCGGGACCGAGCTGTTCGTCTACCTGAAGCTGGCCAAGCAGAACTACGCCTGGGGCCGGCTCACGGCGTAGCGGTCGTGAGTGAGAAACAGGGTTAGAACACTGTTTCTCACTCACGAGCGGCTACTGGAACCGGCGGTGGCCGGCCCGCGCGGGCACGCCCGCTTCGGCGAGTCCGGCCAGCGCCGCCGGGAGCGGATCCCGGTGCAGCACCCCGAGGCGCTGCGTGGCGCGGGTGAGCGCGACGTACAGCTCGGCCGCGCCGCGCGCGCCCCCGGCCAGGATCCGCGCGGGCTCGACGACGAGGACCGCGTCGAACTCCAGGCCCTTGGTCGCCGACGGCGGGACCGTGCCCGGCACGCCGGGCGGGCCGATGACGACGCTGGTCCCTTCGCGCACGGCCTCATCGCGGTCGAAATCGTCGATGGCGGCCGGCAGCTCACCGTCCTCGATCCGCCTGGACCACGGCCGGACCCCGCTCGCCCGCACGGATTCCGGCGGCCGCGCGGCCGGCGCGAACTCCGCGAGCAGCGCGCCGGCGACGGTCATGATCTCCGCCGGCGTCCGGTAGTTCACGGTCAGCTCCCGGTAGACCCACCGGTCGGCGACGTAGGGCGCCAGCACCGGCCCCCACGCCGTCGCCCCGGCCGCGCTCCGGCGTTGCGCGAGGTCGCCGACGATCGTGAACGAGCGGCTCGGGCACCGCCGCATCAGCGTCCGCCAGTCCATTTCGGACAGTTCCTGTGCTTCGTCGACGACGACGTGCCCGTACGTCCAGTCGCGGTCCGCGGCCGCACGTTCGGCGAGGTCGCGGGTGTCGCGTTCGACGAACCGGCCGGCCAGGTCCTCGGCGTAGAGCAGGTCGGTGGCGACCAGGCCGAGGTCTTCGTCCAGTTCCTCCCGGTCCAGCTTGATGAGGTCCATGACGCCTTCGGCGTACTCCGCGTCGTCCTCGGCCCGGCGGCGCGCGGCGGCGCGTTCGGCGGAGTCGTCCCGGCCGAGCAGGTCGACCAGCTCGTCGAGCAGCGGCACGTCCGAGACCGTCCAGGCCGCGCCGTCCGCGCGGAACAGCGCCGGATCGGCCCCGGCGGCTTCGAGCCGGCGCGGCGACATGTACAGCGGCGCCAGCAGCGTCTCCGGCGTCAGCTCCGGCCACAGCGCGGCGAGCGTGGCGTCGAGGTCTTCGTGCTCGGCCAGCTCGTCGAGGACGTCGGCGCGCAGGTCGGCCCAGGCCCCGCGGTCCTCGCGGGTCAACCAGCCCTCGCCGATCCGCGCGACGGCCCGCTCGGCGAGGATCGTCACGACGTGCTCACGGAAGACCGCGCGCGCCTCGTTGTGCGGCAGCCCGGACCGGCGGGCTTCGAGCCTGGCCTCGCCGGCGACGCCGGCGTCGAGGTCGACGGTGACGTCGGCCAGCTCGACCGGCACCGGTTCGTCGGGCACCTTCTGCCGGTCGGCGACCGCCGCGGTCAGCACGCCGAGGATCTTCAGTGATCCCTTGAGTTTCGCCACCTCCGGCTCGTCTTCGGCCGTGACGCGCAGGCCCGGTACGAGGTCGCCGGTGGTCAGGAAGACGACGTCGGACTCGCCGAGCGAGGGCAGCACCCGGCCGATGTGGTCAAGGAACAGCGGGCTCGGCCCGACCACCAGCACGCCACTGCGCGACATCCGTTCGCGCTGCGTGTAGAGCAGGTACGCGACGCGGTGCAGCGCGACGGCGGTCTTGCCGGTGCCGGGCCCGCCCTCGACGACCAGCACCCCCGAGTGACCGAGGCGGATGATCTCGTCCTGCTCGGCCTGGATCGTCGCGACGATGTCCCGCATGCCCTCGCCGCGCGGCGCGTTGACGGCCGCGAGCAATGCCGCGTCCCCGCGTTCGCCGTCGCCGGGACGGCCCAGGACTTCGTCGGTGAAATCGACGACGGTGCGCCCCAGCGTGTGGAACTGACGGCGGCGGCGCATGTTTTCCGGCGTCGCCGCGGTGGCGACGTAGAACGGCCGCGCCGCCGGCGCCCGCCAATCCAGCAGAAGGGGTTCGTAGTCGTTTTCGCCGTCGAAGAGCCCGATCCGGCCGATGTACTCCGTTTCGCCCGAAAGGGCGTCCAGCCGACCGAAGCAGAGCCCGTTGTCGGCGACGTTCAGCCGGACGGTCTCACGGGCCCGGACGCGCACGTCGGCATCGCGCTCCACCAGCGTGGTTCCCGGTTCCCCGAGCGCGTTGTGGTAGCGCGCCCCGGCCTGTTCGCGTTCGCGGTCGAGGCGCGCGTACAGCCCGGTGACGTACGCGCGCTCGGCCCGCAATTCCTCGTCGTACCCCTGGTTTGACAAATTCCCCTCACAGCGGTTAGACTGACGCTACATTCGGCGGGTCTTCCTGTTTATTTCGGAAGGCACGTCGATTTTTTATTGTCCACCCGTTGTCAAGACCCCTATCCGAGCCGGAATGACCAGCGGTACTGTTCGCGCATGAGCGGCCCGCGGGTGTTCCGGCTGATCCAGCCTGTCGACGACATCGAGATCGCGGTCGCCTTCTACGCCGCCGTCTTCGGGGACCCGGGCGAACGGATCGCGGTCAACCGGCACTACTTCACCTGCGGTGGCGTCGTGATCGCCTGCGTCGAAGCGCCGCTCGAACACCGGGAACCGCGGCCGCAGCGGGACCCGCGGATCGTCTACGTCGCGGTCGACGACGCCGAGGAGACCTTCCGGCGGGTGCGCGCCGCCGGGCCGCGCTGGATCGACGACGCGATCGAGACCCAGTTCTGGGGCGAACGGTCCTTCTACGCGGACGACCCGTTCGGCAACCCGCTCTGCTTCGTCCAGGAGGACACGCTCTACTTGGGCGGTCCCGTCGGCTGATCGCCGTTGGCGCGGTGGATCCGCAGCGGCATGGCCAGCCAGAGGATCCCGAAGAGCAGCAGGCACAACACGGCCATGATGGTCATGGCGATCCCGCCGTAGACCACCTTCGCGATCAGCGCGACCGTCGACGTGATCGCCAGGGCCAGGCAGACCAGGCCGACCAGCACGAGCCGGTTGCCGACGGTCAGGATCCGCTCCCGGCTGCCCGTCCGGAACAGCAGCCGGTGCCACGCGGCGGGCGCGGTCAGCAGCGCCGTCGCCGCCACCGCGAGGGCGACCGCGGACAGGTGCAGCGCCTTCTCGAACCCACTGGCGTCGTGGAACCGGTCGGTGAACACGACCGAAAGCAGGAAGCCGAAGAGGATCTGCACGCCGGCCTGCGCGACCCGCAGCTCTTGGAGCAGCTCGCCGATGTTGCGCGTCAGCTGCTCGTTGCGGGTCTCGCCGGTGTGTTCCGCCACGGGAGGACGATACGCGGACCCGGCGGTGTTCACCGGTCTTCGGCGGCCGCGAGCAGGCGCTGCCCGAGGACGCGCGTGGCCTGCCGGAGTTCGGGACACCGCACGATCCGGAAGGGCGCCGGGCGAGCTGCTCGGCGTACCAGGCGGGATTGCTGGTGCTGCCGGTCAAGCGGGTCGTCTCGTCGTCGAGGCGCTCGAGCCGCCCGAGGGCGCGGGGCAGGCACCGGCTCATCAGGTCGAGGGGCGCGTCGATGACGACCTCGGCGTCGTACTCCCAGCCGACGGCGAGGTGTTCCTCGACCACGGCGACCGGGTCGAGGTCCCGGGGTGGCTCGAAGGCGTCGTCCAGGATGCCGACGGTGCGGACCCGGTCGATCCGGTACGCCCGCCGTGCGCCCTCCGGGTGTTTGCGGCACAGCAGGTACCAGCGGCCGTGGCGGACGACGACGGCCCACGGCTCGACGTCGCCGGTCCATTCCCGGCCGGCCTCGGAGCGGTAGCCGAGGCGGACCCGCCGGTGGTCGGCGCAGGCGTCCACGAGGGCGGCGGTGGTGTCGGGGTCCGGCCGCGCGGCCGCGGCGTCCGGCGCGGGCGCGGCGGTCCGCCGGACGGCCTCGGCCTGCGCGGCGACCGGCTCGGGGAGCGCCTGCACGATCTTGCCGAGCGCGCCGCCGACCAGGGTCGCGGGATCGCCGGCGTCGTGGTGGCCGTCGAGCACGGCCATGACCAGGCCGAGGGCCTCGGCGGGGCTGAACGTCAGCGGCGGCAGCCGCAGGCCGCGTCCGACCCGGTAGCCGCCGTAGGGCCCGCGGACGGAGACGACCGGGATCCCGGCCTCCCGCAGGATGCCGACGTAGCGCCGGGCGGCGCGTTCGGAGACGCCGAGCTTGCCGGCGAGCCGGTCGGCGGTGATGCCCGGCCCGGCCTGGAGGAGTTCGAGGGTGCGCAGCGCCCGCGCCGTCGGGCTTGTGTCGTCCGCCATGGGAATTCCCGATTCCGGAAGTGGATCGTCCGGAATGGATCCTAAGCTCCGCGGCCATGACCGACACAGACGCGACGCTCGTGGTGGACGGAGGCGAGCTCTCGACGCTCCTGAGCACGCTCGAACGCATCCGGCGGACCTTCGCCTGGAAGTGCGGGGGCCTCGACGCGGACGGGCTCCGCGCCACCATCGCGGCGAGCACGATGACGCTGGGCGGCCTGCTCAAGCACCTCGCCTACGTCGAGGCCGCCTGGTTCGCCGTCAAGCTGCGCGGTGAGCCGATCGGGCCGCCGTGGGACACCGCCGAGCCGGGCTCGGAGTGGTCCACCGCCGCCGGTGACAGCCCCGCCGAGCTGTACGCCCTCTGGGACGCGGCGGTCGTCCGGTCCCGCGCGATGGTCGCCGCCGCCCTGGCCGAGGGCGACGCCGGCCAGCCGGGCAGCTTCACCTGGCCCGACGGGCGAACCCCGAACCTGCGGCGGATCATCGCGGACACGATCGAGGAGTACGCCCGCCACACCGGTCACGCCGACCTGCTCCGCGAAGCCGTGGACGGCCTGGTGGGCGAGGACGCGCCGGCGTGACGGCGGCCGTCAGCATCGTTCCCGCCAACGAGGCGTCGTGGGACGACGTCGCCGCGGTCTTCGGGACCGCCGACTACCCCGGCCGCTGCCAGTGCCAGCGGTTCAAGGTCGCCGGCTGGATCTGGCGCGACTCCACGCAGGAGCAGCGCACCGCGATGCTGCGAGCCCAGACCGCTTGCGGCGAGCCGGACGCCGCGACGAGCGGGCTCGTCGCCTACGTCGACGGCGAACCGGCGGGCTGGGTGGCCGTCGAGCCGCGGACCGCCTACCCCAAGCTGCGCGGCTCGCGCGTCCCGTGGACCGGCCGCGCCGAGGACAAGGACGACGACGGCGTCTGGGCGGTGACCTGCTTCGCCGTCCGCAAGGGCTTCCGCGGCCGCGGGCTCACCTACCCGCTCGCCCGCGCCACGATCGCCTTCGCCCGCGAACGCGGGGCCCGCGCGCTCGAGGCGTACCCGATGATCACCCAGCCGGGCAAGGAGATCACCTGGGGCGAGCTGCACGTCGGCGCCCGCCAGGTGTTCGCCGACGCCGGCTTCGAAGAGGTCAGCCACCCCACGCCGCGACGGGTCGTCATGCGTATCGAGTTGTCTACTGTGGACTGACCCTCACCACCCCCAGGTGCGGTCGGGCACCACGCGGATGCGGACGGAGTACTCGGCGTCGAAGGCCTCCGGCGTCGCGAACCCGATGGCGTCGTAGGACGCGCCGTATTTGTCGAGGTAGCCGGGCGCTTCCGACGCCTTCCCGTCCTCGACGTGCGCCTTCCCGTTGACGACGAGGATCGCGCCGCCGCTTTCGTTGCCGTTGAGGTGGAAGCTCACCTCGGGGTTCGCCTCGAGGTGCCGCAGCTTCGCGGTGTCCGGCTTGCTGAACACCACGATGTCGTCGCCGTCGAGCACGAACCACACCGGCCGCGGCGCGGGCCGGCCCTTCGGCGTGACGGTGGTCAGCCAGCCGATCTTCTCCGCGGCGCGGTCGGCGAGTTTCGGTTCTGCCATCGGTCCTACCCCCTGGTCGTCGGGACTGTGATCCAGCTAACCACGAGGCACCGACAATTCTTCCCGCGTCAGCGGGAGGCGACCAGCCGGGCGTACCGCGTCCCGGCCGCGAGCAGGACCAGCCCCGCGCCGAGGAACGCGCCGACCCGCGCCAGGCCGTCCAGCGCGGACAGGTCGAACAGCACCAGCTTGAGCACCGCGGCGCCGACCAGGACCAGCCCGCTCACACGCAGCCCGACCACCGCGATCCCGCGCAGCAGCAGCACAAGTGCCGCGATCGTCCAGGACACCGTGATCAGCGCGTGGCCGAGGAGGAAGCCGGTGCGGCCGGGGACGGCCAGCAGCGCCCCGCACAGCACGACCCCGGCGGCGCCGTAGAGCGCGGAAACCCCGGCGACGAGCCAGATCGGCAGGTCGTCGGCCGGCCCGCGGAAGACCGCCAGCCGCACCGCCGCCCACGGCAGCGCGACCGAAACCGCGAGGATCAGCAAGGCGACCGCGAGCGCGCCGGCGACGTCACCGGCCGGCCGGATCCGGTGCACCATCAGCAAAGCGGGCGTGACGTCGAAGAACACGCCGATCAGGCCACCGATCGTCGCGAAGCCGAGCGCGGCCCCCAGCGCGAACTTGGTGCGTGCGCCCACCGCGGCCACGACGAGCAGCAGCGCCTCGCCGAGCAGCACCGCGGCGCGGGCCGGCCCGTCGAACTGCGTGACGGTGGCCTGCAGGATCGCCAGCAGCCCGGCGAGCCCGGCCAGCTGCCCGGCGATCCCCGGCCACCAGCGGCGCGCCGTCCAGACGGCCAGGAGCACGACGCCGGCGCCGGCCGCGACGGGCACGGCCTGGACCTTGGGCAGGAGCAGTGCCGCGATCAGCGTCGGGACGACTGCCGTCGCCAGCACGGACAGCGCGGCGGGGTCGTTTTCGCGGCGGCGCAGCACGATCAGGGCGAGCGCGACGCCGACGACGCCCGTGCCGAGCGCCGCGGAGGTGTTCTGCCAGCCGCCGTGCCCCACGGCGGTGCTGATGACGGAGGCGAGCAGCGGCGGCACCCCGGCGGCGAGCGTCAGCGACGACCAGTCGCGGCGCAGCTGCACCGGCGCCGTCGCGAGCTGGACCATCAGCAGGAAGGCGACGAGCTCGGGGGTGAACCCGCGGGTGATCATCGGCGCGCACACCGCGCAGCCGGCAACGACGACCGAGGCCAGCAGCGGCGACTCCCACCGCAGGGCCAGGAGCAGCCCGCCGACGGCGACCGTGAGGCCCACGGCGAGCCCGGCGAGCACCGGCAGGAAGTCGTACAGCGACGTCGCGGCGACGGCGTCCAGGTAGAGCGTCGCGATGCCGGTCCAGGCGAGGGCGAACGCCCCGGTGCGGCCGGCGGGCTTGCGGTGCAGCCAGATGCCGGCACCGGTCAGGGCGAGCCCGAAGGCGGCACCGACGAGCACCCGCGGCATCGGCCCGAGCCAGCCCCGCTGGACGGCCAGCACGAGCAGCAGGACGACGCCGAGCAGCGTCACGGCCCCGCCGACCCAGGCCAGGACGCGGCTGCCCGCGCCCTCCTTGCCGAGCTTTTCGCCCAGCGTCTGGCGCGGCGGAGCGGGCAGATAGGGCGAGGGCGGCGGGACGTAGTGCTGCTGCTGCGGCGGCTGCCAGGGGTTCTGGGGCCACGGCATCTGCTGGGGCCAAGGTTGCGGCTGGGGTTGCGGCTGAGGCGGCACGTGGTGCGGCCGCGGTTGTTCGGCCTGCTTCGGCTGCTCGGCCGGCTTGGGCTGCTCGGGTTGCTCAGCCTGTCGGGGCTGCTCGGCCTGCCCGGCCTGGACGGTGCGGAGTTCGGAGCCCACCACGGCGAGACGACGCCCCAGGTCGTCGATCTCGCCGGCGAGCCGGAGGAGCACATCTTCGGTGGTCATACCGGAAAGAGTCACCCACAAGTGGCCTCCGGCGGATCCGTAGCACTACTCAACCGCGGTGAGTACCCGGTCCATGGTGGTCATGATCGAGACGGTCTCGTCGAGCGGCATGAACGCGCTCTCGGTCTCGCCTGCGGCCAGCAGCCGCGCCACTTCGTCGGCCTGGTGCCGCAGGCCACGACCCTCGTCGAGGTACTCGAAGCGGCTTCGCTCGCCTTCGCGCGGGATGAGCGTGAAGGACGCGGGCGCGTAGAACGGCCCGTCGATCTCGATGCGCGCGTCCGTGCCGACGATCGACGCCGTGGTCGGCGAAACCGCGCTCAACGTGCAGCTCAACACGGCCTGCGCCCCGCTCGCGTAGCCGAACAGCATCGACGTCTGCCCGTCAACGCCCGTGAACGCGGGGGTCACCATGGCGGCGACGCGATCGGGCGTGCCGAGCACCATCGACGCGAACGAAACCGGGTAGATCCCCAGGTCGAGCAGGGCGCCACCGCCGAGTTCGGGGGCGAACAGCCGGAAGGCGGGGTCTTCGGCGAACCACTGCCCGTGGTCGGCGGTGACGGTGACGACGTCGCCGAGGCTCGGCAGCAGCTCCCGGACGTGCCGGATGTGCGGCAGGAAGCGCGTCCACATGGCTTCCATGAGGAAGAGACCGCGTTCCCGGGCGAGCACGACCAGGTCACGCGCCTCTTCGGCGTTCATCGTGAAGGGCTTCTCGACCAGCACGGGCTTGCCGGCCTCGAGCGCGAGCCGCGCGTTGCCGTAGTGCAGGGGGTGCGGCGTGGCGACGTAGACGATGTCGACGTCCGGATCGTTCGCGAGGGCTTCGTAGCTGCTGTGCCGGGTGGGGATGCCTCGCCGGTCGGCGAAGGCTTCGGCACTTTCGGCCGTGCGGGACCCGACCGCGGCGACGACGCCGGAGTCGGTCAGCTTCAGGTCTTCCGCGAAGGACGTGGCGATGCCACCGGTCCCCATGATTCCCCAGCGCAGGGGCTTGTCGGTCATGGTTCGAACCCTACGTCCCGGGCTGTCGGCAAAAGCACGGTGGAAGTTCGCGCCCCCGGTCGGGCAGGGTGGAGGTTCCCCAGCCGAGCGGAGGCTCGCCGTGCCCCGTCGCCGTGTTCCCGAACGCGCCACGCCTGTCGGCGCCGGCCGGATCTTCCTGCCGGTGATGCTGGTCGTCTTCGGCCTGGGCACGCTGGTGCTCCTGGTCGCCGCGATCAGGGTGCTGGCGAGCGACCTGGACCACGGCGGGGACCCGTCGCCGTGGTTCGTGCTGTCGGTGTTCGCGACGGCGATCCAGCTGATCGGGGTGGTCGCGCTGGGGTTCAGCCGTCGATGGGGCGCGAAGGTGCTGGCGGCGGCGTTCGTGGCGAGCGTGCTGCTGGACTTCACGGCGCTCACGGGGCTGACCTCGGGGGCGGTCCTGATCAAGATCATCGTGGCCGGCCTCCTGGCGACGGCGATCCTGGTCCGCTGGGACGACCTCGTCGGTTGACCGCCCCTGGTCGACGTGATCGACACCACAGGCGACAATGGAGACCGTGACCGCCACCCTGAGCAAGCCCACCCTGAAGATCGGCCCCTACCAGGTCGATCCGCCAGTGGTGCTCGCTCCGATGGCCGGCATCACCAACGTCGCCTTCCGGCAGCTGTGCGCCGAGTACGGCGCCGGCATCTACGTCTGCGAAATGATCACCGCGCGGGCCGTCGTCGAACGGCACCCCGGGACCATGCACATGATGACCTTCGGGGCCGACGAAAAGCCCCGGTCCATGCAGCTCTACGGCGTCGACCCCAAAACCATGGCCGAAGCCGTCCGCATCATCGTCGGCGAAGGACTGGCCGACCACGTGGATAGCAACTGGGGTTGCCCTGTCGCTAAAGTCACCCGGAAGGGTGGCGGGGCAGCGCTGCCGTACAAGCGGAAGCTGTTCGCCGACATCATCTCCGCTTGCGTGAAAGCCGCCGAACCGGCCGGGGTCCCGTTCACCGCGAAGTTCCGCATCGGCATCGACGACGACCACCGCACCTACCTCGACGCCGGCCGCATCGCCGAAGCCGAGGGCGCCGCCGCCGTCAGCCTGCACGCCCGCACCGCCGCCCAGCGCTACTCCGGCCAGGCCGACTGGACGAAAATCGCCGCGCTCAAGGAAGCCGTGACCAGCATCCCGGTGCTCGGCAACGGCGACATCTTCAGCGCCGCCGACGCCCTGCGCATGGTCGATGAAACCGGCTGCGACGGCGTCGTCGTCGGCCGTGGCTGCCTCGGCCGGCCGTGGCTCTTCGGCGAGCTCGAAGCCGCCTTCGCGGGCCGCCCGCTGCCGACTCCGCCGAACCTCGGCGAGGTGTCGCGCGTCCTGCGCCGCCACGCCGAGCTGCTCATCCAGCACGACGGCGAGACGAAGGCCCTGCGCGACCTGCGCAAGCACATGGCCTGGTACTTCATGAACTTTCCGGTCGGCTCCGAGCTGCGCCGCGGCTTCGCGATGGTGAACAGCCTGACCGAGCTCGACGACCTCATCGGCCGCCTCGACCACGACGCACCGTTCCCCGCCAACGCCGACGGCCCGCGAGGCCGTCAGGGCTCCCCGGGCAAGGTCACACTCCCGCATGGCTGGCTCGACGATCCGGACGACGACTGCGTCCCGGAGGCGGAAGACATGCACTCCGGCGGCTGAGCTGCAGCAGGCTGAACCCGAACAGCAGCACCCCCAGCGGGACGTGCACGACCGTCACGTGCGCGATGCCCAGCACCACCTGCGCCAGCACCAGCCCGAGGAACACGGTCGCGGAGACGATCGGCCCGGGTGAGCCGCCGCCCGGGCGCCACGCCAGGACCGCCGCCGCCACGTGCACCATCGCCACGACGAACACCGTGTACGCCGCCGCGCTGTGCAGCGAATGCCCGTACGGCGTGGTCAGCAACAGGCCGGCGGTGACCGGCGAGAGGAACACGGCCAAGGTCTGCAGGCCGATCGTGAAACGCAAGAACGTCGCCATACCCGTACGACGACGCGGCCGCGCCGAACGTGAGGTCGTGACATCTGTCATCCCCTGATCGTGGCGGATCGCATCTCTGCGAAACCCCGCGCCGCGACAGGCTCTTCTCATGACGAACGAGAACGCACCCGCCGCCCTGATCAAGACCATCGGCATCGAAATCGCCGTCCCGCTCGGGGTCTACTACGGACTCCACTCGCTCGGTGCGAGCGACTTCACCGCGCTCGCCCTCTCCGGTGTCTTCCCGTTGGCGCGGACGCTCTTCCAGTTCGCCAAGCACCGCACCCTCAACGGGCTCGCGCTCGTCGTCCTCGTGACCAACGTCGTCGGGATGCTGCTGACCTTCGTCTCCGGGGACGCCCGCATGATGATCGCCAAGGACTCGATCGGGAGCGGGATCACCGGGGTCGTCATCCTGATCTCCGCGTTCACCGCGCAGCCGATCATGACGAAGGCCCTGCGCCCCTTCCTCACCCACGGCAAGGCCGACCACGAAGCCGCGTGGGAACGCCTGCAGTCGAACAAGAGGTTCCACATCGTCCTGCGGCGCGGCAGCTTCATCTGGGGTGTCGGCTTCATCTTCGAAAGCACTGCCCGCGTGATCGGTGCCTTCACCCTGCCCGTCTCGACCATGGTCTGGCTGAGCACGGTCCTCTTCGTGGCCTCGTTCGCGGTGATCATGGTGGTCGCCGGGGCTTCCGCGAAGGAAGCCGGCGAGATGGTGGCCCGGGAAGCCGCCGCCGAAGAGCTCGTCGCCGCTTGACCAGCACGAACGCAGCGTGTACAGGTGTGTACATGTACAGCAAACGGCAGCAGCTCGTCGGCGACCTCTCCGACCTGATCCGGTCGGGCCGGCTCGCCCACGGTGAGCGTCTCCCGGGCGAGAACCAGCTCGCCGAGCAGTACCAGGTCAGCCGCGGGACCGTCCGCAGCGCCCTCTCCGAGCTCCAGCAGCTCGAACTGATCTCCACCCAGGCCGGGGTCGGGTCGTTCGTCACCTTCGACGGCGTCCAGCTCGACCAGCGGCTCGGCTGGGCCCAGGCCCTCGCCGACGCCGGGGCGCCCGTCAGCACGCGGCTCCTCGGCATCGAGACCGTCGAAGACCGGGCCCTCGAAGAAGAGTTCGGCGAGAAGACCTACGTCGCCGTGCGGCGGCTGCGGCTGGAGCACGACTGTGGCGTCTCGCTGGAGACCGCCACCGTCTCCGCCGACGGTGCGCTCGCCGACCTCCCCGAGACCGGCCTGCGGGACGGCTCCCTCACCAAGACCCTCGAGGCCGCCGGCCGGATCTCCGTCGGCGGCGACCAGTGGATCAGCACCCAGCGCCTCGACGCCGGCGACGCCGAGCTCCTCGGCCGCGGCGCCGGCGAGCTCTTCCTCCGCGCCGAACGCACTTCGGTCGACGCCGAAGGCCGGCTCGTCGAGCGGGTCGTGAGCCTGCTGGACCCGGACCGGTTCCAGTTCCACCTCACCTTCGGACACCGGTGAACGCGCGGGACCGGGCGCTCGGCGCGTTCACCGGGCTCGCCGTCGGCGACGCGCTCGGCATGCCGACGCAGTCCATGTCCCGCGCCGCCATCGCCGCCGCCTACGGGCCGGTCACCGGCCTGCTCAGCGCCGTCGCCGAGCAGCCGATCGCGCCGTCGATGCCCGCCGGGTCGGTCACCGACGACACCGAGCAGGCCGTCCTGCTGGCCCGCCTCCTCATCGACGGCCGCGGCACCGTCGAGCCGCACGTCTTCGCCGACGCCCTGCTCATCTGGGAAGCGGACATGATCCGCCGCGGCTCCGCGGACCTCCTCGGCCCGTCGACGAAACGCGCGCTCTCGCAACTCCAGAACGGCGTCCCCGCCGAAGAGGCCGGCCGCACCGGGACGACCAACGGCGCCGCCATGCGCGTCACGCCGGTCGGCATCGCGACCCCCTCCGAAGACCTCCACGCGCTGGTCGACGCCGTCGCCGCGACCGCGCGCGTCACGCACAACACCAGCCTCGGCATCGCCTCCGCCGCCGCGGTCGCGGCCACCGTGTCCGCCGGGGTCGAGGGCGCGAGCCTGTCCGAAGCACTCGACGCCGGCGAGCGCGCGGCCGTCGTCGGCGGGGAACGCGGGCACTGGGCGGCAGGCGGGGAGATCGCCGCCCGGATCGGCTGGGCCCGCGGCTGGGTGCGGGACATGGCGCCGGCCGCCGTCGCCGACGCGGTCGCCCGCGTGATCGGCACGTCGGTCGCGTCGCAGGAGTCCGTCGTGGCGGCGTTCGCGCTGGCCGAGGCGATGGGCGACGACCCGCCGGCGGCGCTGCGCCTGGCCGCCGGGCTCGGCGGCGATACCGACACCGTCGCGGCGATCTGCGGGGCGATGCTCGGCGCCACGCACGGTGTGGGTGCGTTCCGGCCCGATGTCGTCGAGACTGTGCTCTCGGTGAACCGTCTCGAATTCGGGCCGCTCGTCGACGAGCTGCTCGCCCTCCGGCGGCGGACCGGGAAGCGTCACACCACCTACTGACCAGGGGGCGGGCCATGACCGAAGCGGGCACGCGGAAGCTCAAGGTGGAGACCAACGGCCTCGACGTCATCGACGACGCCGAACGTCGCGGCCGGCCACGCCAGCTGTTCTGGCCGTGGTTCGGCGCGAACGTCTCGGTACTGGGGCTGAGCTACGGCTCGTTCACCCTCGGCTTCGGCATCTCGTTCTGGCAGGCGCTGGTCGCCGGCGTCGTCGGCATCCTGTTCTCGTTCCTCCTGTGCGGGTTCATCGCGATCGCGGGCAAACGCGGGTCGGCGCCGACGATGCTGCTCTCGCGCGCGGCTTTCGGCGTCCGGGGCAACCGGCTGCCGTCGGCGATTTCGTGGCTGCTCACGGTCGGCTGGGAAACCGTGCTCACCGCGCTGGCGACGCTCGCCACGTCGACCGTCTTCGAACGGCTCGGCTGGGGCGGCGGGACCGCGACGAAGGTGATCGCGCTGGTCGTGGTCGCTGCGCTGACCGTCGCCGCCGGTGTCCTCGGCTTCGACGCGATCATGAAGCTGCAGACGTGGATCACCTGGATCACCGGCGTGCTCACGATCGTCTACGTCGTCCTGGTCGTCGGCGACGTGCATTGGGAAACCGTCAGCGCGCTGCCGTCCGGCTCGGCGCAGCAGTGGGTCGGCGCGCTGGTGTTCCTGATGACCGGCTTCGGCCTCGGCTGGGTCAACGCGGCCGCGGACTACTCGCGCTACCTGCCGCGGTCGTCGTCGAGCCGCGGGGTGGTCGGCTGGACGACGTTCGGCGCGTCGGTGGCGCCGCTGGTCCTGCTGGTGTTCGGGCTGCTGCTGGCGGGCTCGTCCACCGAGCTGAACGGCGCCATCGCGAAGGACCCGATCGGCGCGCTGACGACGTTGCTGCCGCTGTGGTTCCTGGTGCCGTTCGCGCTCGTCGCGGTGCTCGGCCTGGTCGGCGGCGCGGTGCTGGACATCTACTCGTCCGGGCTGGCGCTCCTGTCGGCCGGCCTGCGCGTCCGGCGGCCGGTGGCGGCGTTCGTGGACGGCGTGCTCATGGTGGCGGGCACGATCTACATCGTGTTCTTCGGCGGCGAGTTCCTCGGCCAGTTCCAGGGTTTCCTGGTGACGCTGGGCGTGCCGGTGGCGGCGTGGTGCGGCGTGATGCTCGCGGACGTCCTGCTGCGCCGGCGCGACTACGCCGAGCCGGACCTGTTCGACCCGGCGGGCCGCTACGGCGACGTCCGGTTCGGGCCGATCGCGCTGGTGCTGGTGGCGACAGCGCTCGGCTGGGGCCTGGTCACGAACACCGCGGCGGGCTGGCTGCAGTGGCAGGGCTACCTCCTCGGGCTGTTCGGCCTCGGCGGTCGCGACGGCTCGTGGGCGTACGCGAACCTCGGCGTCCTGGTGGCGCTGGTCCTCGGCTTCGCCGTCACTTTGCTTACGCGGCAACGTGTTCGCGCGCAGGAGACGGCGTGAAGTCGGTCCTGGCGGTCATCGACCTGCAGAACGTGTTCGCCACCCCGGCGAGCGAATGGTTCACCCCGCGCTTCGCCGAGGTGCTGCCGCCGATCCACCGCTTGGTGACGGCGTTCGGCAACGACGTCGTCTTCACCCGCTTCATCGCCCCGGCGCACCCGGAAGGGGCGTGGAAGCAGTACTACGAGCAGTGGCCGTTCGCGCTGAGGCCGCCGGATGACCAGCTGTACCAAGTGATCGACGAGTTCGACCCGCCGTCCACAGTGGACGCTACGACGTTCGGCAAGTGGACCCCGCGGTTGGCGACGCGCGTGGGCGGCGCCCGGCTGGTACTGGCGGGCGTGTCGACGGACTGCTGCGTGCTGTCGACGGCGCTGGCCGCGGCGGACGCGGGGGTGTCGGTGACGGTGGTGTCCGACGCGTGCGCGGGCGTGGACGACGAGAGTCACGCGAAGGCGCTGGACCTCATGCGGCTGTACGGGCCGCTGGTGAAGGTGGCCACGACGGACGAGGTGCTGGGCTAGGCTCGCCTCGGTGAGCCTCGAAGCCTCGGCCATCGCGTTGACGACAGCGGTGGTCAAGGCCGCCGCGAAGCTCTGGCTCGGCGACCGCCCGATCGCGGCCGACGCCTCGGCGAAGGTGTTCGACCTGCTGGAGAAGCAGGTCACCGGCCTCAACGACCGCCGGAACCTTCGGTTGCTGTTCACGAACCTCGAGTCCCGGGTCGCCGACCGCCTGCTGCCGTTCCTCGACGTCGAGTTCCGCGCGCTGCCGGAGAACGAGCGGACTGCGGCGGTGGACGCGGCCCGCGAGACGTTCGACCGGGCGGCCCTGACCGACGACGACCTGTTCGCGACCGACCTCGACGCGGCGTTCCTGTACCGCTCCCTCCTCCGGACGGCCCCCGGCGCCACGTCCCTGCTGTCGGCCGACGCGACGGAGCTGTACCGGCGGGTGCTCCGGGAGTGCTGCGCGTACCTGGTGCAGGTGACGAGCACCCTGCCCCGCTTCCAGCCCGGCGCGCTGGTCGAGGTGCTCCGCCGCGAGACGGAGATCCTGGAGACGGTCCGGAACGTTTTGGCGACTCTGCCGGAACGCCGCCACCCGGACGACTTCGCGGCGGACTTCCGCCGCCAGGTCGTGACGGCGTTGGACCGGATGGCGCTGTTCGGCGTGGGCCTGACCGACGCGACCCGGCTGTACCCGCTGTCGGTCGCGTACCTGAGCCTGAGCGTCAGCGCCGACGACGACGGTCCGCCCGCCGGCCGGATCGAGCACGTGCTGCCCCGCACCCGGCGGATCCTGCTGCGCGGCGAGGCGGGCTCCGGCAAGACGACGATGCTGCAGTGGCTGGCCGTGCAGTGCGCGAGCCGGCAGCTGCAGGATGCCGACGGCTGGGCCGACCTGGAGCCGTTCCTGGTTCGGCTGCGGCGGTTCAGCCGGTCGCCGCTGCCCACGCCGGAACGCTTCCTCGACGAGGTCGGCAGGCACATCGCCGACGAGATGCCGCCGGGCTGGGTGCACAAGCGGCTGCGCAAGGGGTGGGCCGTCGTCCTCGTCGACGGAATCGACGAGCTGCCGGACGAGCGCCGCCGCGAGGTGCGCGGCTGGCTCCGGGAACTCGTCGGCGCATTCCCGAAGGCCCGGTTCGTCGTCACCACCCGCCCGGCCGCGGTGGCCCCCGGCTGGCTGCGCGGCGAAGGGTTCACCGAAGTCCGCCTCCAGCCGATGACCCCGCGCGACGTCCGCACGTTCGTCAAGCGCTGGCACGCGGCGGTGCCGGCTCCCGAAGACCGCGGAGACGCGTTGATCGCGGTCATCGGCGCCCGGAGCGCGTTGCGGCGGCTCGCCGAGAACCCGCTGATGTGCGCGTTGCTCTGCGCTCTGCACCAGGAGGGCAACGGACGCCTGCCCGACAACCGCATGGAGCTCTACGACGTCGCGCTGCGCATGCTGCTCGACAGCCGGGACGTCGAGCGCCGGATCGAAGCCACCGTGCGGCTTTCGCTGACCGAAAAGCTCGTGCTGCTGCGAAGTCTGGCTTACTGGCTGGTCCGCAACGGCCACACGGACGTCCCGGTGTCGGACGCCGAAGCCCGTGTCGCGGCGAAACTGCGCTCGATGGGCCAGATCGACGTCACACCGCACACGGTGTTCCGCCACCTCGTGGACCGCGGCGGCGTGCTGCGCGAACCGGTCCCGGGCCGGATCGACTTCGTGCACCGGACGTTCCAGGAGTACCTGGCCGCTCAGGCGGCGGTCGAAGAGGACGACATCGGCATCCTGACGGCGAACGCCCACCTGGACGAGTGGCGTGAGGTGGTGGTCCTGGCCGCGGGGCACGCGCATCCGGCGCAGCGCGAGCGCCTGCTGGACGGGATTCTCCGATGGGACGCGGACGAGCAGGAGCGGCTGAAGCTCGACCTGGTGGCGTTGGCGTGCTTGGAGACGTCGCCGGTGTTGACCGAGCGGCTGCGGAACGAGATCGAGGACCGGGCGAGCACCCTGATCCCGCCGTCGACCTTCGAGGAGGCGACGGCGCTGGCGGCGGCGGGCGAGTTCGTCTTGGACCTCCTCGCCGACAGCGAACCCGAGACCGCCACGGCGGTGGCTGCGACCGTCCACGCCATCGCGCTGATCGGCGGCCCTGGCGCGCTGGAGCTGCTGACCCGCTACCGCGACGCCCAAGACCAGCTGGTGGTGGACGTGCTGGTCGATGCCCGGAAACGGTTCGATCCAGCCGAGTTCGCAGAACGCGTGCTGGCCGATTTACCGATCGGATACCTGTTGGCGCCGGATCCGGCGGAACTGGCCGGCTTGGAACACCTGCGGCACCTCGAATACCTCGACTGCTGGTTCGCAGCCGGACACGGCGATCTCAGCTTCGTCCGGAAGCTTCCCCGGCTGAAGGGGCTCGAGGTCGCCGACGCGAGCGGGTTCGACCTGCGGTCACTAGCGGGCACTTCACTCGAACGCATCACGTTGACCGGCGACTTGTTCCCGGAGTCGACCGACATCGGGTCGCTTGCCGAAGTTCCCACCCTGCGCACCATTCTCGCCGAGGTGACGACGCACGGATGGGCGCGGCTTGCCGAGCTGCCGGGCCTGCGGTACCTCAAGCTGAGCTACGTCGAGGACCTCGACCGGTTCGCCGAGCTCGCCGCTTTGCCCCTTCTGCCCGCGCTGGGCGTCGAGGGCCTGCCGGAGCTGACCGACCTGCGTCCGCTGTCTTTCCTGGCGCGGCCGACCGGGCTGAGCTTCCGGAACTGTCCGCGTCTGCGGGAAGTGCACGCTCTCGCCGGCTGGGCCGGCAGCCTGACCCAGCTGAGCTTCAAGAACTGCCCCGAGATCGAGCCGAGCGTGCTGCCTTCGCTGACCGGGCTCCAGGTCCTGCAACTCACGAACACCCCGTTCCCGGACCTTCGGGTCCTGTCCGGACTCCCGGCGTTGCGGCACTTGACCCTGAACGGTCCCGCCGAGATCGACCTCACGCCCCTCGCCGGCCGGACCGACCTCGAGGTGCTCGTGGGCGGGGATGTCCAACTCGTCGGCGAGGAGCTGCTGGGCCCGGGGAGCCGAGTCGAACAGCTCGGGCGCGGCGGTAGATTCGGGCCGTGATCGACCACATCAGCATCCCCACCGAGGCCGGTTCCTTCGACGCCATCGCCGCCGGGCCCGAAGACGGGCGGCCTGTGCTGTTGCTGCACGGCTTCCCCGAAGCCGCCGCCGAGTGGGAGCACCAGGTCGCCACCCTCGGGGTGCTCGGGTACCGGGCCGTCGCTCCCGATCAGCGGGGCTACTCGCCCGGCGTCCGGCCCGAACAGGCCGCCGAATACTCGATCGACCACCTCGTCGAAGACGTCGTCGCCATCGCCGGGCAGCTGGGCTGGGCGCAGTTCGACCTCGTCGGGCACGACTGGGGTGGGGCCGTCGCCTGGTGGACCGCCGATGCGCACCCCGAACGCCTGCGCAGCCTGACCGTCGTCTCCACGCCGCACCCCGCCGCACTCGCCGAGGCCATGAAGACCGACGAAGACCAGCACCTGCGGACGCGCTACATGACCGAGTGGCGGCAGACCCGCGTCACCGAGCGGCGCATGCTGGAGAACGACGCCCGGGCGCTGCGGGACATGTTCGAACGGCGGGTCCCGCTGCACAAGATCGAGGACTACGTGCAACGCCTGTCCGAGCCGGGCGCGCTCACCGCGGCCCTCAACTGGTACCGCGCGGGCCGGCCGGGCGGGAAGATCGGCAAGATCTCCGTGCCGACGCTGTACATCTGGAGCACCGAGGACGTTTCGTTCGGCTCGATCGCCGCGCTCGACACCGCGAACTGGGTCACCGGGCCCTTCCGGTTCGAAATGGTCGAAGACGTCACACACTGGGTGCCCGAGGAGGCACCGGAAGCCGTCACCTCACTCATCGTCGAGCATCTCGACGCGCGGTAACCGCCCATCACCCGGCCGGGCGGACCGCCGGTAACCCACCCGGCTCGCGGTACGGGCCGCTCCGGCTCGTCGTGTTCACTGGGCCCGTGGACATCGCGATCGAACCCGAGACCGAGCAGGTCGTCTTCGTCACCGAAGACGGCGTACCCACCGGCGAGACCGGCCCGAAGCTGGCCAGTCACCACGAGCACACCCGGTTGCACCTGGCCTTCTCCTGCTACGTCCTGCGACGCGGCGACAACGCCCTGCTGATCACCCAGCGCGCGCTGCACAAGAAGGTCTGGCCCGGGGTCTGGACCAACAGCGTCTGCGGTCACCCGGCACCCGGCGAGTCCCTCGAGGACGCCGTCCGCCGGCGCGCGGCCTACGAGATCGGGCTGCCGTCGCTGTCCGGGCTGCACTGCGTGCTGCCGAGCTACCGCTACCGGACGCCGCCGTTCCAGGGGATCGTCGAGAACGAGTTCTGCCCGGTCTTCGCCGCCTGGGCCGACGTCGAACCCGAACCGAACCCGGCCGAGGTCGGCGGCTGGCGGTGGGTCAGCTGGGCCGACTACCAGGAGCTACTGAACGACGAGACGGCTAATGTGAGTTACTGGGCCAAAGATCAGTTCTCCCAGCTCAAGGGTCTCGAACCGTTCTCCGGACTCTGACCGTGTAACTCCGGAGCGTCACTGTCGTAGTCCCGTTTGAGGGAAATTCACCTTCGTCCGCACCCGCGCCTCAAGAGCGGCCTCCACTGCGACGACAACCAATGCGTGGTGGAGGTGGGCATGGTCGCCGGGGACGAAGGCGTGCTGCGCCGGAGCCCGCAGCCGCCGGACCTGCTGCGTCTCCACGAGGCCGTCGCCACGCTCTTCGCGACCCAGGGCGACTGGCGCCGCGCCTACCAGCACCTTCGCTCCGCGCTGGACATCGCCCGCGACGGCAGCCTGCGCGACGCGCTGACGTCGAGCTACAACCGCCGCTATCTCGACGAGCGCTTGTACGGACCGTTCACCGATCGGCCACCCGCCCGGCCGCGGCCGGCGCTGGGCATCGCGCTCGTCGATCTGGACCGCTTCAAGCGCGTGAACGACACGTACGGTCACCTCGTCGGCGATCGCGTCCTCCGCCGGGTGGCCGCTCTGCTCCAAGAGGGGCTGCCCCCTGAGGGCTTCTGCGCCCGCTACGGCGGCGAGGAGTTCGTGCTGTGGCTGCCCGGCGTCGACGCCGGGCACGCGGTCCGCATCGTCGACGCCGCCCGGCTGCGCGTCGCCCGTCACCCCTGGTCAGAACTCCAGCCGGGGCTGCACGTGACCATCAGCGCCGGGCTCGCCCACGAGGGGCCGGACGCCCCGACGCCGCCCGAGCGCCAGCTGCGCGACGCCGATGACCTCCTTTACGCGGCGAAACGGGCCGGGCGCAACAAAGTCGCCTATCAGGACGCGCAAAGCACGCAGTTAATAACCCACTCTGAGTAACGTAAACGCCGCATTACCCCGGAAAGCTGCGGGCACCCTTCACCCGTTTGTCGACGGCCAGCGGCCGTTCGTCGACTCAAGGTGAAGAAAATTCCGGGAGGGTGTCGTCACGAACGGGGGGTATCCGTACGATAACGAAAACCTCCGGGGGAACGATCACCTCTCGCGGGGGAAGACGGCCAAGTAACAAACCCGCCTTCGATCGCGCGAAAGGAGACCGAGTGCCCGACGAGCACGACAGCCCGGGGACCGGTCGCCGTTCGGACGGTCCCGCGCGGCCCCGCACCGGCAGACGCCGGTCGATGGAGGACCAAGGCGGGATCAGCGTCTCGGACGTCGTGGCCAAGTCGACCGGCGTTCGCCCGGTCCCGGCCCGCGAGGACCACTCCGAGCAGCCCGGACGCCGTGCCCGCGCCGCCGAACCACCCGCCCCGCCGGCTCCGGCGCGAGGTGCGCATTCGCGGGCACCGCAGGCGCCCGCCGAGAACCCAGTACCCACGGACGCCACGCGTCAACCGCGCCCGCCGCGGCCGCGCCAGCCGCGCCGCACGACGGCGGCCGCCCCGCAGCCGGAGGCCCCGCTCCAGCGCCGCCCGCCGGTCGCGAACCCGGGCCCGCAGCAGACGTCGGCCGCCCCGCAGCCGCCTCGGCGCCCTCGCCGTCCCGCGGCCGGTCCCGACGGCGCCGCACCCCAGCGCCCTGACAGCGCACGTCAGCGCCCCACGGCCGATGATGCCGCGCTCCAGGCCGACGGTGCCGCACCCCGGCGGCCCGAAAGCGCACGTCAGCGCCCCACAGTGGATGACGGCGCCGCTCGCCAGCGCCCCGCGGCCGACGCACCCCCGCGCTCCGCCGATGACAGCACCGGGCTTCGCCGCCCCGGACAGCGCGCTGCCGCTGCTGCGGCCGACGCTGCCCAGCGTCCGGCTGACGGCGGTGCCGCACCCCGTCCCACCCGCCAGCGGCCCAGCGCCGAGGGAGCAGTACCCCAGCGCCCGACGGCCGAAGACGGCCCTCGCCGCCCCGACAGCGCCGCCCGTCAGCGCCCCGCGGCCGACGCATCCCGTCGGCCCGCAGCTCCCGCCGAAGGTCTCGCACCTCAGCGCTCCGCGGCCGACGCATCCCGCCGATCCGCGACTCCCGCCGAAGGTCTCGCACCTCAGCGCTCCGCGGCCGACGCACCCCGCCGGCCAGCGGCCCCCGCCGACGGTCCCGCACCTCAGCGCCCCATGGCCGACGCACCCCGCCGATCCGCGACCCCCGCCGAAGGTCCCGCCGCCGACGCACCCCGCCGTCCCCAGGACGGGGCCGCACCTCGCCGGCCGGCGGTCACCTCGGCGTCCGAAGCACCCGCGCGCAAGCGGCCCACCCCGGACTCCCCGGCACCCCAACCCCAGCGTCCGGCCCCGGACACCGAGACCCCCACGCCGGAAGGCGAAGCAGCTGCGGCGAGCAGGGGCGATGCCCCGATGCGCCGTCCGGGCGCGGTGCCGTCGCGCGCCGAGCTCGACCCGCTGACCATGACCGACGAGATGGAAGCGATCGACGAGGCGACGCAGTACCGCCGCAAGATCGACCACACTCTCGCCCGGTTCTCGGCCGCCCACGACGAGATGAACGCCGAAGAGGCGAAGCGACGCGAACGTCGTGAACGCCTTTCGCCTGCTTCGCTGATCGAGAGCACACGCACGGCGCTTCAGCGCGTCGTCACACCGGCGCCGTCTCCCGAAGAAGAGGTCGACGCCGCGCAGACCGCGCTGCAGGAGAAGAAGGCGCGGAACATCGAGCGCTCGGCCCGGTTCGGCCGGATCGCCGCCGCCGTCGTCGCCGGACTCGTGTTCCTCGGCATCGGGGGCGCGTGGGGCGCCCAGACCTACTTCGACGCCAAGTTCACCCAAGTCTCCGCCCTCGACGAGAACTCGTCCGACATCCAGGACGCCGACGCGCAGGCCAACGACGAGAACTTCCTCATGGTGGGCTCGGACACGCGTGACGGCGCGACCGCCGAAGAAGGCATCGGCACCGCGGACAGCACGCCCGGCGCCCGGAGCGACACCGTGATGGTGGCGCACATCCCGGCCGACCGGAAGCGGGTCGTCGTCACGTCGTTCCCGCGCGACCTCGAGATCAACCGGCCGGACTGCCAGAAGTGGGACCCGGCGCAGAACAAGACGACCGACGAGGTCTTCCCCGGCCAGAAGATCGCCAAGCTCAACACCGCCTACGCGGTCGGCGGCCCGGCGTGCGTGACCAAGGTGATCCAGCAGATCACCGGCCTGCGGATCAACCACTTCATCGGCATCGACTTCAACGGCTTCAAGGAGATGGTCGACGCCGTGCACGGTGTCACCGTGCACAACGAGAAGCCGATCGACGACGGCATCCTCGGCAAGGTGCTGCTGGAGACCGGGGACGTCACGATCTCCGGCGACCAGGCGCTGAACTTCGTGCGCGCCCGGCACGTCAAGGGCGACCCGACGTCGGACTACGGCCGGATCAAGCGGCAGCAGGAGTTCATCGGCGCGCTGCTCAAGAAGGTCATGTCGTCGGACGTCGTGCTCGACCCCGGCAAGCTCAGCGACTTCATCACCGCCTTCGCGAAGGCCACCTTCGGCGACAACCTCGGCGTCAAGCAGATGATGACGCTGGCGCAGTCGATGAAGGGCATGGACCAGTCGAAGATCTCGTTCCTGACCGTGCCGACGACCGGCGAGGCCAACAGCCGCGGCAACGAGGTTCTCGTCCGCAGCAAGACGAAGGCCCTCTTCGACGCGCTGCGCAACAACACCCCGCTGCCGGACCCGAACGCGCCCGTCCCCGTTAGCGAGCAGCCGGCGCCGACCAGCACGTCGAAGTCGTCGTCCAAGACCACTTCCAAGACCACGACGAGCAAGAAGACGAGCACCACGGGCTGATCCCGCGAGGATCGTTAGTCCGGGTTCACGTGCGGTTCACCCGGCGATGAGGTGTTTGGCCACGGTTGGCCGTAGGGTTGGGCCATGCGTGAGGCTTACCATGTCGAACTCGAACAGCTCGCCGTCAACCTGGCCGGGATGTCGGTCCAGGTCGCCGACGCCATGGAGCGCGCCACGCGCGCGCTGCTGGAGGTCGACCTCGGTCTCGCCGAGCAGGTCATCAGCGACGACGTGAAGGTCGACGACGCCCGCGCCCAGTGCGAGGAGCAGGCGTACGCGCTGCTCGCCCTGCAGGCGCCCGTGGCGACCGATCTGCGCACCGTGCTGGCGGCGATCCACGCCGCGGAAAGCCTGGAGCGGATGGGTGATCTGGCGCTGCACGTGGCGAAGGCGGCGCGGCGGCGCCACCCCGAGCCGGTGCTGCCCGAGGCCGTGAAGCCGTACTTCGCCGAGATGGGCGAGGTCGCGGTGAAGCTGGCCCGGTCGACCGAGCAGGTCATCAAGACGAAGGACGTCGAAGCGGCGAAGACGCTCGAGTCCGACGACGACCAGGTGGACGACATCCACCGCCACCTGTTCACGGTCCTGATGGACCGCGAGTGGCCGCACGGCGTGGCCGCGGCGGTCGACGTGACGCTGCTGGGCCGCTTCTACGAGCGCTACGCCGACCACGCGGTGTCGGTCGCGAAGCGGATGATCTTCGTGGTGACCGGCAAGATGCCGGGCTACGGCTCCGACGACGACATCTGAGAAGCCCGCGAGAAGCCCCTGACCGCCTGGTCAGGGGCTTTTTTCGTGGCGACCGATGAGTTTCGCGACGCCGGTGTCTCTCAACGGGTGACAGCACACTCACGAAGGAGCCGGCCATGCGCAACGTCATCGCCTACGTCAACCTCACCCTCGACGGCCACCTGGCCGGCCCGGCGGGCGAGCTGGACTGGATGTCGTCCGACCCCGGGCTGAACATCGCGCTCTCCGACGCGATGCGCTCCCGCGTCGACACGATCCTGACGGGCCGGAACTTCCACCACGGGATCGAGCGGAACTTCCGCGCCCAGGCCACCGACCCGGCGAGCCCGGCCGAGCTGGTCGACTTCGCCACCTGGATGATCTCGACGCCGCAGGTGGTCTTCTCCCGCTCACTCCGGGAAGCCGCCGCACCACACCGGATCGCGGGCGAGGACCTCGCGGCCGAGGTCGCCGGGCTGAAGGCGTTGCCGGGCAAGGACATGGTGCTCTTCGGCGGGGTGTCGATCGTGCAGCAGTTCGCCCGGGCGGGATTGGTGGACGAATACTGGATCAAGCTCTACCCGACGGCGATCGGGGCGGGGCAGCCGCTGTTCACGGAACGGCGGACCGAATTGCGGCTCGTGGAAAGCAAGGCGTGGGAATCGGGAATTCTCACCCTTCGCTATGTCCCGGCGTGATTATCCACAAAGGACAAAGAAGAAGGCCCTTCTCGCCGGCCCCGAGCGCCGGCGAGAAAGGCCTTCGACCCCAACGACAACTCAGCCGAAACGCCCGGAAATGTAGTCTTCCGTGGCCTTCTCGTCCGGGTTGGAGAAGATCTTCTCCGTGTCGTTGAGCTCCACCAGCCGGCCCGGCTGCCCCACGCCCGCCAGGTTGAAGAACGCCGTCTGGTCGGAAACCCGCGCCGCCTGCTGCATGTTGTGCGTGACGATGACGATCGTGTAGTCCTTCTTGAGCTCCCCGATCAGGTCCTCGATCGCCAGCGTCGAAATCGGGTCGAGGGCCGAGCACGGCTCGTCCATCAGGAGGACGTCCGGCTGGACCGCGATCGCCCGGGCGATGCAGAGCCGCTGCTGCTGGCCGCCCGACAGCCCGCCGCCGGGCTTGTTGAGGCGGTCCTTGACCTCGTTCCACAGGTTCGCGCCGCGCAGGGCACGCTCGGCGATCTCGTCGAGCGTCTTCTTGCCCTTGGTGCCGCCCAGCTTCAGGCCCGCGACGACGTTGTCCTTGATGGACATCGTCGGGAACGGGTTGGGGCGCTGGAACACCATGCCGATCGTGCGGCGCACCTGCACCGGGTCGACCGCCGACGCGTAGATGTTCTCGCCGTCCAGCAGGACGTCGCCCTCGACGCGGGCACCCGGGATGACCTCGTGCATGCGGTTCAGCGTGCGCAGCACCGTCGACTTGCCGCAGCCCGACGGGCCGATGAACGCGGTGACGTTGCGCGGCGGCACGGAAAGGGTGACACCGTCGACGGCGTGGAACTTGCCGTAGTAGATGTCCACGTCCTTGACGTCGATTCGCTTTGCCATGGCTTACAGCTCACTTCTTCTTCGGGGCGACAAGGCGCGCGAACACGGTGGCGAGGAGGTTGATGATCGCGATGATGAGCACCAGGGTCAGTGCCGCGCCCCAGATCCGGTCGAAGCCGACCGAGCCGGGATCCATCGAGTTGGTGACGCGCTCGTTGTTCATCAGCAGTGGGAGTGCCGCCTGCTCGCCGCTGAAGATGTCCCAGTTCGTGTAGGCGGAGTAGCCGACCAGGACCAGCAGCGGCGCCGTCTCGCCCATCACCCGGGCCAGCGCCATCATGATGCCGCCGATGATGCCGGACAGGGCCGTCGGCAGCACGATCTTCACGATCGTCTTCCACTTCGGCACACCCAGCGCGTACGACGCCTCGCGCAGGTCGTCCGGGACGATCCGCAGCATCTCCTCCGACGAGCGGACGACGACCGGGATCATCAGCAGCACCAGGGCCAGCGACACGGCGAAACCGCTGCGCGGCAGGCCGAACGTGGTGATCCAGAGCGCGTAGATGAACAGCGCCGCGACGATCGACGGGACACCGGAAAGGATGTCGACCATGAAGGTGGTGGCCTTCATGAGCTTGCCCCGGCCGTACTCGACCAGGTAGATCGCGACGAGCATGCCGATCGGCACCGCGATGATCGCGCAGACGAGGCCCTGCAGCAGGCTGCCGATGATCGCGTGCAGCACACCGCCGCCGACCTCGTCGGACAGGAAGTTGCCCAGGTCCTGCGACCACCAGTTGGTGTACGGGATGCGCTTGATGCCGTTCGCGATGACCGTGTACAGCACCCACACCAGCGGGACGACGGCGATCAGGAACGACAGCCAGACCAGCGTGGTCGCGAAGCCGTTCTTGACCTTGCGGGCCAGGCTGACCTGCTGGAACGCGGGCGTCGCCGCCGGGGCTTCGAGGGACGTGGTGGACATGCTCAGTCCCCCTTCTTGCCGATGACGGACCGCGCGGCGAAGTTGACCAGGAAGGTGAGCACGAACAGCACCAGGCCGGCCGCGATGTAGGCGCCGGCGGAAATCTCGTTGTTGAACTCGCTGTAGTTGGCGGCGATCTTCGAGGCGAAGGTGGCACCGCCGTCGAAGAGGCTCCAGTCGAAGTTGCGGCCCTGCGGGATGAGCAGGATGACGGCCAGCGCGATCGTCTCGCCCAGCGCGCGGCCGAGGCCGAGCATGGACGCGCCGACGTAGCCGGCCTTGCCGAACGGGAGCACCGTGGTGCGGATGACTTCCCAGCGCGTCGCGCCGAGCGCCAGGGCGCCCTCGAGGTGCGGGGTCGGCGTGCGCTCGAAGACCTCGCGCGAGAGCGACGTGATGATCGGCAGGATCATCACGGCCAGCACGATGCCCGCGGTGAAGATCGTGCCGCGCACACTCGGCGCGACGTTGCCGGGCGCCAGCAACGGGAACCACGAGAACGTGTCGTTGATCCACTGCGAGAACGGCTCGATCGCCGGGGCGAACACGAGGATGCCCCAGAGGCCGAAGATGATCGACGGCACCGCGGCGAGCAGGTCGATGACGTACGCGAACGGCCGCGCGAGCCGCTTGGGCGCGTACTGGGTCAGGAACAGCGCGATGCCCAGCGAGACCGGCATCGCGATGATCAGCGCCACGAGCGACGTCGCCACCGTGACCTCGAGGAGGTCGAGGATGCCGAACGACATGTTCGCGGGGTCGTTGGTCGACCAGCCGTGGTTGGTCAGGAAGTTGGCCTTGTCGGCCTGCAGCGCGGGGATCGCCTGGATGAGCAGGAAGAGCCCGATCAGGCCGATCAGGGCGACGACGAAGATCCCGGCCCCGGTGGTCAGGTTCTGGAAGATGCGGTCACCGGGCCGCTTCTTCGGTTTGTCACTCGCGGGCGGCTCGGGTGCCGCCGTCGAGGCTGGTTGCTCCGAAATCGGATCCTCCGGGGGCGTCGTGGCGGACGACGAACGCCCACCGGGGTCGCCGGTGGGCGTTCGCGTCGAGGATGACTCGCTCATCAGCTACTTCTGACCAGCCTCTATCAACTCGGGTGTCAGTCGCAATGCGGGATCAGGAGATCGCCTTGACGGCGGCCAGGACCTTGGTCTGCAGCGACTGCGGGATCGGCACGTAGCCCTTGGCGGACAGCGGCTGCTGACCGTCGGTGGCCGCCACCGTCAGGAACGCCTTGACGGCCTTCGCGACGTCCGGGTTCGCGTACTTCGAGCAGACGATCTCGTAGGTCGTCAGCAGCAGCGGGTAGGCACCCGGGGTGTTGCTGGCGTAGATGCCGTTGAGGTCGAGCGCGAGGTCGTTCGAGCCGTCCTTGAGGAACTTCGCCGCGTCGAGGGACTTCGCCACGTTCGCCGCGTTGAGCTCGACGCCGCCGGAGCCGCTGTCGATGAGAGCCGGGGTCAGGCCGTCCTTGGCGAACGCGCCCTCGACGTAGGTGATGGCGCCGTCGGCGGCCTTCACCGCGGTCGCGACACCGTTGGAGCCCTGCGCACCGTTGCCGACGCCACCGTTGAACTTCTTGCCGGCACCCTTGGTCCAGTCGGCCTTGGCGGCCGCGCCCAGGTACTTCTGGAAGTTGTCGGTGGTGCCCGACTCGTCGGCGCGGGACACGACCTGGATGGCCTTGTCCGGCAGGTTCAGGCTCTCGTTGCCCTTGACCGCCTTGATGGCCGGGTCGTTCCACTTGGTGATGCCGCCGCTGAAGATCTTGGCGGTGACCGACGGGGTCAGCGTCAGCTTGTCCACGCCCGACAGCTTGTAGGCGACCGCGATCGGGCCGACGACGAGCGGGATGTTCCAGGCGTCGCTGGCGCAGCGGGCCTTGGCGGCCGTCGCGTCGGCGTCCTTGATCGGCGAGTCCGAGCCGCCGAAGTCGATCTGGTTGGCGTTGAACTGCTTGACGCCCGCGCCCGAACCGCTCGGGTTGTAGTTGACCTGCTGGCCGGCGCACTTCTTGCTGAACTGCTGCGTGAAGATGTCGATGGCGTTCTTCTGGGCCGACGAACCTTCCGCGGAGAGCGGGCTCTTGCCACCGCACTCCACGTCGGCGGTGCCGGTCGCAGCGGGCGCCGAAGCCGAGTTCGAGCTGCTGCTGTTGGACGCCGCGGGGTCGGAACCACAGGCGGCGAGCACGAGGGCGGCGCTCGCGACGATGCCCACCGCGCTCAGGGGCCGCATGATCTTCACTGCTGTTTCCTCCATCAGGAGCTTGACCGGGTCGTCGCGGCGTGGTGCCGCGCCGGATCCGGACATTAGGCAGCCCTGGTGGACGGTCGGCCGTGAACAAATGAACGCGAAGTGAACAAGGCCCGGGATGTGAGCAGTGCTACTAGCCCGATAGGGTGCCGTGTCCCGGCCGTGACCTGCGCGTTCGCACACGGTGACGAGTCGTTCGCGCGGCGTCGATCGTGGTCACCGACCGTACTGGACGTCGGTTTCGTGACGGGCAAACCCGAGCTTGGTGTAGACGGCGAGCGCCGGGGCGTTGTCGCCCTCGACGTACAGGATGATCTGCCGCAGCCCGCGGCTCGCGAGGTACCGCAGCCCGGCGAGCGTCAGCGCCCGGCCGAGCCCGCCGCCCTGGGCCGCCGGGGCGACGCCGACGACGTAGACCTCGCCGACGCGCTCGCCGTCGAAGCGGCCCGGCGTCGCCTCGTGGACCTTCGTCCAGTGGAAACCGATCACTTCGCCGTCCTGCTCGGCGAGGAAGAAGCCGTCCGCGTCGAACCACGACCGGCCCTCATCGGCACGGAGGTCGTCGGCGGTGAGGGCGCCCTGCTCGGGGTGCCAGTCGAAGGCCAGCGCGTTGACCCCGATGACGGCGTCCTCGTCCTGCCCCGGCACGAACGTCCGCAGCGAGACGCCGTCGCGCAGCCGTGGCTCCGGCCAGTCCGCGCCCTCGACGTCGGCGTGCAGGATCAGCAGCTCGCGCTTGCGCTCCAGGCCGGTCCGCACGGCCAGCTGCCGCGCCGCCGGGTGGTCGCCGTGCGCCCAGATGCGGAAACCGATCGCGGCGCGCTCGTCGACGGCCTGAAGGAGCTTCGCGCCGTAGCCGCGGTTGCGGTGGGCGGGGTGCACGAACAGCTCGGCGACCTGGTGCCCGAAGGAGTCGCCCGTGGTGTCGAGGTGGACGTAGCCGACGACATCGCCCTCGACGCAGGCGACGAGGTGCTCACCGCCGTCGAACTCGCCGGGCAGCGGCCCCTCGGGCTCGGCCTCAGGCCGCCCGTCGGCTTCGCGCACGGCCAGCAACAGCCCGCGCACGTCCTCGAGCTGCTGCTCGTCCAGCTCCTGGCGCCACTCCCCGTCTCCGCTCACCCCGTGACCGTACCCGCGCCGGAGGCAACGCGACGGTTGCCGGCGCGTCCTGGGAGTGTGGCGTCAGTGCGCGAGTTCGGGGGTCTCGGCCGGCGCCTCGGCCTGCGCGGGCACGGCCGCCCGCGGCGCGCCGCCCTTGGCGGGCCGCTCGAACTTGTAGCCGACGTTGCGCACGGTACCGATCATCTGCTCGTGCTCCGGGCCGAGCTTGGCGCGCAGCCGCCGCACGTGGACGTCGACCGTGCGGGTGCCGCCGAAGAAGTCGTAGCCCCAGACCTCCTGCAGCAGCTGGGCGCGGGTGAACACCCGGCCGGCGTGCTGGGCGAGGTACTTGAGCAGCTCGAACTCCTTGTAGGTCAGTTCGAGGGTGCGCTTGCGCAGGCGGGCGGTGTAGGTCGCCTCGTCGATGACGAGCTCGCCGACCCGCAGCTCGGCGTCGACCTGCGCGGAGCCGCCGTCGCGGGTCGTGACCAGGCGCAGCCGCGCGTCGACCTCGGCCGGGCCCGCGGTGGGCAGCAGGATGTCGTCGGTGCGCCACTCGGCGCTCACCGCCACCAGCCCGCCCTCGCCGACGACGGCGATGATCGGGGTGGCCGCCTCGTCCTCGCCGGTGCCCTTGAGCAGGCGGCAGAGGCTCTTCGCCGAGGCCAGGTCGCTGCGCGCGTCCAGCAGGATGACGTCCCGGTGGCCCGCGTCGAGCAGGGCGGTCACCTCCGGGGGACGTACGCGTACGGTGTGCGGCAGCAGGTCCAGCGCGGGCAGCACCGAAGTGGCGTCGGCCTCTGCCGTCAGCACCAGAAGGTCCAGGCTCATGAGCCGCACCGCCTTCACAGATCGTCGCCTCACGGTGGCGTTGTTCGGTGCTAAGTGAGAATAGCGGCTCGACGGCCCGGCACCTAACCCTTGCTGGATCGATCACACCTGGAGAAACCCCGGTGGACCCGACGAACAGGAGTACGGACGCGATGGTGAGCAGGCCCGTGACCCGGGACGACCGACCCGCACCGAGGCCGGACGCGCGCCGCCGCGGCCGCCGCGCGCGACGCTGGGTGATCGCGCTCGTCGTTCTGGTGCTGCTGCTGGTCGGTGCCGATTTCGGGGCCGCCGCGTACGCCGAGCACATGATCTCGCAGAAGGCCCGGACGCAGCTGCAGCTGACCGACGACCCCTCGGTGACGATCCACGGCTTCCCGTTCCTCACGCAGGCGCTGGGCGGTGACTACAGTCACATCAGCGTGTCGGCCGCCGGCGTTCCGGTCGGCGGCAAGCTCCAGGACGTCGCGCTCAACGCCGAGCTCGAGGACGTCACGGCGCCGCTGTCGGACCTCACCAACGGCAACACGAAGGCGATCACGATCGGCAAGCTGACCGGCGCGGTCACCATCAAGGCCGCCGACCTCGCCCGCGTCGCTCCGCTGGACAAGATCAAGGACCTGCGGATCGAGCCGGCGACCACGGACTACGTCGAGAACGGCGACAGCGGGCAGAGCGAGCCGACGCCGACCACGACGACCACCGAGGGCCAGGCCGCCCAGGACGAGTCGAGCACCGGTGTCCGCATTTCGGGACACCTTCCGTTCGCGGGCAAGGATCTGGAAATCTTCTGCTTCGCGATGATCGAGGCCGACGCGAAGGCCGGGGCGATCAACTTCATCCCCAAGCGGCTGCAGTTCGGGAATGACCAGGAGACCACCGTCGTTCCGGCTGCTGTGCAGAAGGTGCTGATGCCGAACTTCAGCGCTTCGATCAACACGAAGGACTTGCCGCTGTCGGTCACCCCGACCGGCGTGCGGGTGCAGAGCGGATCGGTGACGATCAAGGGCGAGGCGACGAACGTGTCGTTCGCGGAGCTGAGCAAGTAGGAGGCGGCCGGTGACGGGGCTGTGGGTGCTCGTGGCGGTACTGGTGGCCGGCGTGGCCGCCGGCCTGCTGCTGAAGGCCCGCAACGGCCGGGTTCGCGTCGCGAAGCCCGGTCCGCCCGCCGGCGCTGCCGAGCCCGCCCGTGAGCTGCCCGGTCCCGTCGCCGCCGCCCTCGACCCGGCGTCCGCCGTGACGCTGGTCCAGATCTCCACCACCTTCTGCGCGCCGTGCCGGCACGCGAAGGCCGTGCTCGAACCCCTGGCCGAGCGCACCGACGGCCTGCACCACGTCGAGCTCGACGTGACGAACCAGCCGGAGGTCGCGCAGTCGCTGTCCGTGCTGCGGACGCCGACCACGATCGCGCTGACCCCGGACGGCCGGGAGCTGCTGCGCGTCGGCGGCGTCCCCAAGGGCCCCGAACTGCTGGACGCGCTCCGGCCACATCTCACGACTCGGACGCCCTGACCAGGGCATGTCCCACGTACCGGGAATCGTCCCAAGGTATGAACGTGGTTCCCACTCTGAGGGAGCTCTGGGTACCCTCGCACCCGTGACCGGGCTGACCACCTTCTTGACGCAGCGACGCGCAGTCGACCTCTGCCGCGTCCGCAGCAGCCTGTGTCGCGCTCGCACCGACCGGCGCTGAAGCACGTCCGGTCCCACCCCAGCCTCGATGCCGCTGACGCGTGCCGTTCGCACGCACCCCCTGGAGCTCCTGCTGGAGGAACCATGTCCGCCGGACCGGCCGTCGACCCGCGAGGCCCGCGGTTCGCCGCCATCCTGACCACGATCGTGCTCGCGGTCGTCCTGGTCACCCAGTGGTGGCCGTTGCTGGCGATCCAGACCGTCGTGTTCGCCATCGGCGCGTTCGCCGGGCTGAAGCCGGCGCCGTACTCGATCGTGTACCGCACGCTCGTGGCCCCGCGCCTCGGCCCCACCGACGAGCGAGAGGACGCGGCGCCGCTGCGGTTCGCCCAGGCCGTCGGGTTCGTGTTCGCGCTCGTCGGGACGATCGGCTTCGCCCTCGACGTCACCCCGCTCGGCATCGTCGCGACGGCGTTCGCGCTCTTCGCGGCCTTCCTCAACGCGGCCTTCGACTTCTGCCTCGGCTGCGAAATGTTCTTGCTCATCAAGCGCTTCACCCCCGCCCGCGCGTCCTGAAGTTCAACCCCAGAAAGAGAGTCCGTTCCATGAGCCGTGAAGACGTCCTGGTCACCACCCAGTGGGCCGAGGAGAACCTGGACACCCCCGGCGTCGTGTTCGCCGAGGTCGACGAGGACACCACCGCGTACGACGGAGGCCACATCCGGGGCGCGGTGAAGTTCGACTGGCGCAAGGACCTGCAGGACGGGGTGCGCCGCGACTTCGTCTCCAAGGAGGGCTTCGAGAAGCTCCTGTCGGAGAAGGGCATCTCGAACGACGACCGCGTGATCCTCTACGGCGGCAACAACAACTGGTTCGCCGCCTACGCGTACTGGTACTTCAAGCTGTACGGCCACGAGAACGTCCAGCTGCTCGACGGCGGGCGCAAGAAGTGGGAGCTCGACGGCCGTGAGCTGAACTCCGACGAGGTCAAGCGCGACACCACCGACTACAAGGCCCAGGACCAGGACCTGTCCCTGCGCGCGTTCCGCGACGAGGTCGTCCAGTCCATCGGCGCGAAGAACTTCGTCGACGTCCGGTCGCCGGACGAGTTCTCCGGCAAGCTGCTCGCCCCGGCGCACCTGCCGCAGGAGCAGTCCCAGGTCCCCGGCCACATCCCGGGCGCGCTGAACGTGCCGTGGGCGAAGGTCGCCAACGAGGACGGCACGTTCAAGACCGAGAGCGAGATCGACGAGCTCTACAAGGAGCAGGGCATCGACGCCGGCAAGGGCACCATCGCCTACTGCCGGATCGGCGAGCGGTCGTCCATCGCGTGGTTCGCGCTGCACGAGCTGCTCGGCCACGAGGACGTGAAGAACTACGACGGTTCGTGGACGGAATACGGCTCGCTGGTCGGCGTGCCGGTCGAGTTGGGAGCCAAGTGATGGCGGTTGACGACAGCTGCGGCGCACCGGTCCAGGAGGCCACGCCGGCGGACTACGACACCAAGGGCCAGGTCGTGCTGGCCGGCAAGGTGACCGGCGCGGACGGGCCGGTCGGCGGCGCGTTCGTCCGGCTCCTCGACGGCGGCGGCGACTTCACCGGCGAGGTCGTCTCCTCGGCCGACGGCGACTTCCGCTTCTACGCGGCACCGGGTGACTGGACGGTGCGCGCGCTGCACCGCACCGGCAACGGCGAAGCTTCGGTGACGGCGGAAGGCCCGGGCCTGCACCAGCTGGCCATCTCGGTCGCCTGAGTCCCATGCCGTCAAGGCCACCTTGCGGGCGTCTGACGCCCGCAAGGTGGCCTTGACGGCATTCTGGGGTCGTGACCGTGCTCACCGCGGTGACCCTGCGCCGGGCCGGGTGAGCGGCGGCGGACTATCCTGCTGGGCGTGGAAGCTCTGTTTACGACCTTGCTGGTGCTGGCGGGCGTCGCCATCACGTGGTTCGCCGTGTACGTCGTCTACCGGCTTTACGCGGACCAGCGCTGACCCATGACCGCCAGCGGCGACGACGCCATCGCAGCAGCGGAGATGCGCGCGGGGAGCACCCGGACGCGCAACCTTCCGCTGTGGGACGACCTGCCCATCCCCAACGACACCGCGAACCTGCGCGAGGGGCCGGACCTCAACGACGCCTGCCTCGCGCTGCTGCCGCTCGTCGGCGTGTGGCGCGGTGAGGGCGAGGTCGACTACCCGACCATCGAAGGCCCGCGCAAGTTCGCGCAGCAGCTGACGATCTCCCACGACGGCCGGCCGTTCCTCGTCCACGAGTCGCGCGCGTGGCTGCTGGACGACGACGGCAACGTCATCCGCCCCGCCGCCCGCGAGTCCGGGTTCTGGCGGCCGCAGGAGGACGACACGCTCGAGCTGCTGCTCACGCACAACACGGGCATCCTCGAGCTGTACTACGGCAAGCCGCGCAACCAGACGTCCTGGGAGCTCGGCACCGACGCGGTGATCCGCACGTCCACGGCGAAGGACGTCACCGCGGCCCAGCGGCTGTACGGCCTGATCGAAGGCTCCCTCGGCTACGTCGAGGAGCGCGCGATGATGGGCCAGGAGATGCAACCGCACACCTCGGCACTGCTGCGCCGCGTCGTCGGCTGACGCCGTGCGCTGGCGGCGGTGCGGCGAGGACGCCGCTCTGCTCGACTGCGACTCGCTCGAGCAGATGCGGGCGGCCCACGCGACCGTCCGCGCGTCCCGTCCCGACGGCGTCGTCGACCTCGTCCCGGGCGCCCGGAGCCTGCTCGTGATCGGCGGGGTGGCGGCCGTCAAGGCGCTGCTGGACGGCGCCGACCTGACGCACCCACCCGCCGGTGAACCCCGCGAAGTCACGCTCGACGTCCGCTACGACGGCGAAGACCTCGCCCTGGTCGCCGCGGACGCCGGGGTCTCCGAGGACGCCGTCGTCTCGCTGCACACCGAGGCCGTCTACACGGTCGCGTTCACCGGGTTCGCACCCGGATTCGGCTACCTGACCGGACTTCCGCCGGAGTTGCGGCAGCCGCGGCTGGAGTCCCCGCGCACCCGCGTCCCGGCCGGGTCGGTGGGGCTGGCGGGCGAGTTCACCGGCGTCTACCCACGCGAATCGCCGGGCGGCTGGCGACTGCTCGGGCACACGACGGCGACGCTGTTCGACCCGCACTCCGACCCGCCCGCGCTGTTCGCGCCGGGTGACCGCGTGCGCTTCCGGCGCGTCCGGTGAGGTTCCTGGAGGTCCTCGACCCCGGGCGGTACGCGCTGGTCGAGGACCTGGGCCGGCCCGGCTACGCCCACCTCGGCGTGGCGCCTTCGGGTGCGCTGGACGTCCCGTCCCTGCGGCTCGCGAACCGCCTGGTGGGCAACCCGTCCGAGGCCGCGGGCATCGAAGCGCTGCTCGGCGGTCTCTCGGTGCGGCTGACGGCGTCGGCCACAGTGGCGGTGACCGGCCCGGTGGTCGACGTCCGGGTCGACGGCCGGTCCTTCGGCTCCCACGCGCCGGTGCCGGTCCGGGCCGGCCAGACGTTGTCGGTCGGCACACCCGCGACCGGCTTGCGCTGCTACCTGGCGTTTTCCGGCGGGATCGCCGTCGAACCGGTGCTGGGCAGCCGCTCGCGCGACGTCCTGTCCGGCATCGGGCCCGAGCCGCTGAAGAGCGGAGACGTGCTCCCGCTCGGCGAACCCGGAATCCCGGTGGGCGCGGACGTCGTCGTCCCCGTCCCGGCGCCGGGCGAGCTCGTGGTGCCGGTGACGCTCGGCCCCCGCGACGACTGGCTCGACGACCCGGCCGGCGGGCTGTCGGCGTGGTGGACGGTCACCGCCGAGTCGAACCGCGTCGGCCTGCGCCTCGACGGGACGCCGCTGCGCCGGGCCGTCGACGGTGAGCTGCCCAGCGAAGGCGTGGTCACCGGGGCGATCCAGGTGCCGCCGAGCGGGCTGCCGGTGGTGTTCCTCGCCGACCACCCGACGACCGGCGGCTACCCGGTCGCGGCCGTCGTTCGGGCGGACGCGCTGAGCGCGCTCGCGCAGGCCCGGCCGGGCACCCGGGTGCGGTTCCGGATGTCCTGAAAGTCCCGTACCGCCACGCGAGTGAGACCCAGGTCACGCCGTGCACCCGTCCGCGTGAGGCCTGGAACCATGTCGCGCCGTCGCCCGTCCTCATAGGCGTGGAGAAGGTGACGATCAGCGGTGGCACGGGTTTCCTCGACGTGAACACGCGGGAGCGGGCGGAGCTGCCCCAGTCGCTGCGGATCGCACTGGCCACCGGCCAGTTGCGCCGTCCGCTCGCCACCACGCTCGGCCCGGTCCTCGACCTGCTCGTCGACGGCGACTACGGCGTGAGCGGCCCGGAACGGCTGCCCGAAGACCAGCTGCTCACCCCCACCGACGTCTGGCCGCCGTCCGACGAAGCCCGCGTCGGCTACTACCGGACCGCCATCCGCAGCGGCCACCGCCCGGTCGCGGTCCTGCTGGCCGACGGCGACCGCGAGCTGATCATCGACGGCCACCACAAGATCGCCGCCTACCGCGCCGAAGAGATCGCCCCGGCCGTCGTCCGGATCAGCCTGGGTCAGGCGTACTCGGCCTCGTAAGCCGCCACGAGCTCGGCGTAGACCGCGGAGGAGCCGGGCAGCCGCTCGCCGTCCAGCGTGTGCACCCGGGTCAGCTTGCGCACGCTCGAAGCCATGAAGACTCCGTCGCCCTCGACGAGGTCGCGCACGGTCAGCGGCTCGACCTTGACCACCCAGCCCGCCTTCTCCGCGCCGCGGAACAGCGCGGCCTGCGTCGTGCCCGGCAGGATGCCGATGCTCGACGGCGGCGTGTAGAGCGTCCGGCCCTTCGCCAGCACCACGGTCGACGTCGGCCCTTCGAGCACCGAACCGTCGGCGGCGGTGAAAATCACATCTTCGGCACCGCGGCGGCCGGCTTCGCGCACCGCGGCCATGTTCATCGCGTACGACAACGGCTTCGCGCCCAGCAGCAGCCAGGGCGCGCGCTCGGCGAGGTCCGGCGGGAAACCGCGTTCGAGGGTGACCGCGGCGACGCCCTCGGCACGGGCCCGCAGGACCGACGGCGAGACCTCGGAGCCGAGCGCGAACCCGGTCGGCGTGGCGCCGGGGTCGCCGTCGGAACCCCTGGTGTACACCAGTTTCAGCGCCATTTCGGGGCTGCCCGACCACCTTTCGAGCACCAGCGAAACGACGCGCTCCCACGCGCCGAGGTCGGGCTCGGGGAGGTCCAGCATCGCCGCCGAACGGGCCAGCCGCTCGAGGTGCGGGCGCAGTTCGCGGGGCTTGCCGTCGACGACCAGGATCGTCTCGAAGACGCCGTCGCCGCGCAGCAGACCGAGGTCGTCGACCTTGATCTGGGCGGTGTCGGGGTCGGCCGGGGTTCCGTCCAGGAAGACGAGCACGCGCATGCCGACACGGTACTCACCTAGGCTGGGCGGTATGCCGTACCGCTCGCCGCTGCTGGACGTGCCCGGATCCATTCCGCCGCCTGAGTCGGACACTGCCCACCCCGAGGCGGGGGTGCCCTGGCATTGGGGAGACCCGTTCGCGGAGCAGCGCACGGCGTCGCGCGGCGTGGTCGTGATCGACCGCTCGCACCGGGAGTTCATCGCCGTCACCGGGGAAGAGCGGCTTTCGTGGCTGCACCTGGTCATCTCGCAGCACGTGACCGAGCTGGCCGAGGGCACCGGCACCGAGGCGCTGGTGCTCGACAGCCAGGGCCGCGTCGAGACGCACATGGTGGTCGCGCACCTCGACGGCACCGTGTACCTCGACACCGACCCGGACACGAGCGTCACCAGCGCGCTGCCCAAGGGCGGCCCCCAGACGCTGCGCGAGTACCTCGAAGCCATGAAGTTCTGGTCCAAGGTGGACATCCGCGACGCGACCGGGGAGTTCGCGCTGCTCACCGTGCTCGGCCCGGACGCCGAGCGCGTGCTGAGCGCGGTCGGCGCCGAAGTCGGCCCGGAGCCGTACGCGGTCGCGGCGCTGCCGGGTGGCGGCTTCGCGCGGCGGATGCCGTGGCCCGGCCGGTCGAGCGTCGATCTGGCGGTGCCGCGCGACGCGCTCCTCGACTGGTGGAAGCGGCTCACCGACGCCGGCGCCCGCGCGGCCGGCAGCTGGGTGTTCGACGCGCTGCGCGTCGAGTCGCTGCGGCCGCGGCTCGGCGTGGACACCGACGAGCGCACGATCCCGCACGAGGTGAACTGGGTCGGCTCGGCCGCGCACGTCGCGAAGGGCTGCTACCGCGGGCAGGAGACGGTGTCGAAAGTCCACAATGTGGGCCGTCCGCCGCGCAACCTGCTCCTGCTGCACCTGGACGGCTCCCCGGAAATCCGGCCGGAGCCCGGCGACCCGGTGCTGCTCGACGGCCGGACGGTCGGGCGCGTCGGCACCGTGATCCAGCACCACGAGCTCGGGCCGATCGCGTTGGCGCTGGTCAAGCGGTCGACACCGGTCGGTGCGGAGTTGCTGGCCGGCTCGGAGGACAACCTCGTCCAGGCGGCGATCGACCCCGACTCCGTCCCGTCGGAGCAGCCCGCGCCGGGCCGCGCGGCGGCGGCGCAACTTCGTGGCTGAACAAAAGCCCCTGACAGCGAGATCACGCTCAACCGGGATAAACTGCGCTGTGATCGAAGTGCGGCCCGGCGGCAGGCGGCGAATCGACCGCGTGCTCGGCCCGGGGTACCTCAGCGGCCTGGGTGAACTGCCGCTGAAGGTGCTGCGCGAGCGGCGCGACGAAGCCGCGCAGGAAGAGACGGACTTGTCCTACCTGCGCCGTCTCCTGCACGCCCGGATCGACATCGTGCGCGCGGAGCAGGCGCGGCGCACCTCCGGCGGCGAGTCGAGCATCGTCGACCAGCTGGCCACGATCCTGGCGGACAACGCGCTGGGCCCGGCCGCGGGTTCCGGACGGCACCAGCAGCTGGAGCCGTCCCGCGCCGGCGAGCACCGCCGGCACGCCGAGGCCCTGATCGGCGACACGGGTCTCACCGACGTCGAGTCCCTGACGGACGAGAAGCTCGCCTCCGCTTTGGACACCTACGCCAGCGAAGAGCTGTCGGTGTCGTCCTTCCGGCGCGAGGTCCAGGGCGTGATGGACACGTTCAACGCGGAGATCGCGAAGCGCTACCAGCAGGGTTCGGCCACTGTGGACGAGCTGCTGGAGAGCGAAGGCGGGAACGGCGAGTGACGAACCCCGTCCTCGCCGAAGTCGTCCGTTCCGGTTTCGTCGAAAGCGTCCACCGCGGCGCGCTGGTGATCACCGGCCCCGAAGGCGACGCACGCCTGGCCCTCGGCGACGTGGTGTCCCCGGTCTTCCCGCGCTCGTCGAACAAGCCGCTGCAGGCCGTCGGGATGCTGCGGTCCGGCCTGGACTTCACCGGCGAAGACCTCGCGCTGGCGTGCGCGTCCCACTCCGGCGAGCCGGGGCACGTCAAGCGCGTCCTCGAGCTGCTCGACGCGGCCGGCCTGCACGAAGACGACCTCGCGTGCCCGCCGGACTTCCCGCTGCACGTGCCGAGCATGCGCGACGCCGCCGAGCCGCGGCGCGTGATGATGAACTGTTCGGGCAAGCACACGGCGATGCTGACGACGTGCGTCCGCGCCGGCTGGCCGACAGCCGGCTACGAGTCCCCGGACCACCCGCTGCAGCAGGCGATCGCCTCTTCGGTCGGGGAACTGACGGGCGAGCCGATCGCCCACACGGGAGTCGACGGCTGCGGCGCGCCGTTGTTCGCGTTTTCGCTGACGGGGCTGGCCCGCGCGTTCGGCCGGGTGGCGGTCGCGACATCCGGGCCGTCGGAAGCGGTTTCGTCGGCCATGCGGGCGCACCCGTGGCTGGTGGCGGGAACGGGCCGCGAGGACACGGAGCTGATGTCCGCCGTGGACGGTCTGCTGTCGAAGGGCGGCGCGGAGGGCGTCCAGGCGTTCGCCCTCCCGGACGGGTTCGCGGTGGCCATGAAGATCGACGACGGCAACAAGCGCGCGTGCGCCCCGCTGGCGGTCGAGGCGCTCCGGTACTTGGGCGCGGATGTGTCGGGATTGGAAGGTCTGGCCCACGGCTCGGTGCTGGGCGGCGGACGCCCGGTGGGCGAGGTCCGGGTCCCCGAACTACGCGGCTGAACAACGGGTCGGCCGTGCCCGCTTTCGCGGTCAGTTCGAGCGTTCGCGGGACGCCAGGTCGCCCCAGAACTCACGCAGGTCCGAGAACAGCTCCGCGAGCTCCTCGACGTTGCCCGAGCGCAGCGCGTCCAGGATGTCGTGCACCTCGTCGGCCGTGTTGTCGGCCTCGAGGATCGGGTCCGCGAACAGCTGGACCAGCCCGCCGTAGTCGAGCTCGACCACCGAGTCCGCGTGGAAGTTGTCCAGCCACCGCCGCGTCTCGTACAGCACGCGCCCCGGTCCGGAGTCGCCGAACGTCTGCTCCAGCAGCTCGCCCGCCTCGCGGGCCCGGTGCTGCGCGTCGGCGAGGGTGGTGCGCCAGGAGACCTCGCGCTTCGGGTCGTCGCGGCCGCTGCCCAGCACCAGCCGCCGCTCGTCCGGCTCGATCAGCACGAACCACGGCAGCGGGACGGTCCAGGTCGTCGACAGCGTGTGCGCCGCCGACGTGCTCAGATCCGCCATCGCCGACTTCGTCCGCGCGCGGATCGTCTCCTGGGTGAAGCCGCCCTCGTCGAGGACCACGTTCTTCAGCGAGGGGTGCGCGTCGCCGAGGAAGGTGACCAGCGCGGCGGCCGAGCGGGCCCGCAGCTCCAGCGGGCTCACGAACGGCCCGTGCTCGGCCTTGCCCTCCGGCACGTCTTCGGCCGCGAGCACCAGGACGTCGGTCAGCAGGCTCGGCGCGGGACGCCCGTCGGCGAGTTCGGCGGGCAGCAACCGCCTTGGCGCGGCGACCTGTGACTTGAGCCACATGGCCTGCTCGCGCGCCCCCGCGTCGGTGCGCCGCAGCTTGGCCGCGGCGACGGCCGCACGCAGCCGTTCGTCCGGTGGGTCGCCCAGGGCGAGCAGGGGTTCGTACACCCGCAAGTAGGCCACGAAGGGACGGAGCACGAGTAGATCGTGGCACGCCTACCTGCGTCGATCGCCACCGACCGGCCGGTAACCGGCGTCCGGCGGACACTGTCACCACCGGCACACCGTGCCACGTCGCATCGAACCCCCCGGACACGGTACGGTGTGAGCAGGAAATAATTGTCGAGACGATGCGGGGCCGCCGATTCCCCCGGCCGCCCCGCCCCTGTGCGAGGGGGTCGAGCCATGGGGCGCGGCCGGGCTAAGGCCAAGCAGACGAAGGTGGCGCGCGAGCTCAAGTACAGCTCGCACGAGACCGACTTCGATGCTTTGCAGCGCGAGCTGTCGAGTGGTTCCTCTAGTGGTCACTACGAGGAGTCCGATAGCGATGATCAAGACCCGTACGACGACGGGTACGACGAGTACCGTCGTTGAGCACGCGTAACCGCGCGAGGGCATAGCCGGACACAATCCGGCGACCGCCCTCGCGCGCTGTGTGCTGCCCACGTGTTGTCTACAAGGGCACGCGGGGCTGCGAAGCCGATGAACGGAGTGAGCCGGTGGTAAGTCGGGTTGGAGTCGTCGGGGCGGGCCTCATGGGGTCCGGCATCGCCGAGGTGCACGCACGGTCCGGAGTGGACGTCGTGGTCACCGAGGTGAACCAGCCGGCGCTCGACGCCGGCCGGGCCCGGATCGAGAAGTCGCTGCAACGCGGCGTCAAGAACGGCAAGCTCTCTCCCGAAGACGCCGAGGCGGCGCTGAGCCGTCTCCGCTTCACGACGGACATCGCCGAGTTCGCCGACCGCGAACTGGTCATCGAGGCGATCCTCGAGCAGGAGCAGGCGAAGGTCGAAGTCTTCCGCCAGCTGGACAAGATCGTCGAGGCGGAGGACGCACTGTTCGCGTCCAACACGTCGTCGATCCCGATCATGAAGCTGGGCATGGCGACGAGCCGGCCGCAGCAGGTGGTCGGCATCCACTTCTTCAACCCGGTGCCGGTGCTGCCGCTGGTCGAGCTGGTGCCCTCGCTGCTGACCAGCGAGGAGACCGCCCGCCGCGCGGAGGACCACGCGACGACGGCGCTGGGCAAGACCGTCATCCGTTCGCAGGACCGCGCCGGGTTCATCGTGAACTCGCTGCTGGTGCCGTACCTGCTCTCGGCCATCCGCATGATCGAGTCGGGCTTCGCGTCGGCCGAGGACATCGACCGCGGCATGGAGCTGGGCACCGCCCACCCGATGGGCCCGCTGCGCCTGTCCGACCTGATCGGGCTGGACACGATCAAGGCCATCGCGGACTCGATGTACGCGGAGTTCAAGGAGCCGCTGTACTCGTCGCCGCCGCTGCTGCTGCGCATGGTGGACGCGGGCCTGCTGGGCAAGAAGACCGGCCGGGGCTTCTACTCCTACGGCTGATCGATCTTCGTCACGCCCGGCCGGCACCCTCGTCGGCCGGGCGTTTTAGTGTGCGGAATGTCTTCTTCTCATCGCGTGGCCACGTTCGTCTTCGCCGCCGGCGCCAACGGCGTCTCGGCCGCACCGAACGAGCTGGTCCTGCGCGGGCACCGCGGTGTCGGCGTCGACCAGCCCGGCCAGCAGTACCGGCGCTCTTACCAGGCACCCCAGGACCTCGCGGCGTTCGCGACGGAACCGTCGGCGCTGGCGGGCGTCACGGTCGCCGACCAGGTGGCGGCCACGGTCGAGGTGGTCCGCCGCGCTGCGGCGCACGGGCCGGTCGTGCTGGTCGGCGCCAGCATCGGCGGCGCGATGGTCAGCCTGGTCGCGGACGCGGTGCCGGACCTGATCGACCTCCTCGTCTACGACACGGCGTTCTGCTGCGTCGACCTGGCCACCCCGGACGAGTACATGGCCACCCCGGAGGCGGCGTCGTCCCGGGTCGGCGACCTGCTGGGGTTCATCGCCGCGGACCCGTCGGTGATCGGCGCGATCCGGTTCAACTGGCGCACGGCCGACCCGGACCTGCTCACGGCGGCGAAGGAGGCCTTCCTGGCGGAGGGCACGGACGCCGAGTTCTACGCGTTCCTCAACTCGATGGCCCCGGACGACCTCGTCGGCAAGGGCGCGACCCCGGCCCGCGGCGACCGCACCAGGTGGGGTCGTGTGCCGCGGGTGTACGTCCGGCACCTGCGTGACCGGATCGTCTCGCTGGAGCTGCAGGACCGCATGATCCGCGAGGCCGACGCGGCCACGCCCGGCAACCGGTTCCGCGTGTTCGACCTCGACACGAGCCACGTCCCGGACGCCGCCCGGTTCGCCGAGCTGGTCGACATCTACGACACGCTGGTCTGATCGAAGCTCACGGGCGCATCGAAGGCCGCCCGCCTGGCGGCACGCCGCAGCACCGCCAGGACGGCCGGCCCCAGCAGCACGATCGCGACGGCATTGGTGACCGCGCGGCCGGTGTCCCAGCCGAGGGTCGACGTCAGGACGGTGAAGACCGCGAACCGGTGGAGGTTGTCCAGCAGCGGCGCGCCGGGGACGAACCCGAGGCCCGCGGTGGAGCCGACGCCGGTCCCGGCGAGGAACGGCCACGACCACAGGCTCATGAGGAGCCCGAAGAGGTAGGCCGCGAAGACGCCGTACGCCACGAGCAGCGCGATTTCCGCCTTACCGCGCGGTTTCCGCGGCAGCAGCCCGGCACCGAGCCCGATGAGCGAGGACGCGAGCATCTGAAACGGCAGCCACGGCCCGACGCCGGCGGTGAGCAAGGCGCTCGTGAAGAGCGAAGTCGAACCGAGCACGAACCCGAAGCCGGGCCCGAACACCCGCCCGGCGAGCACGAGCAGGAAGAAGACGAGCTCGATCCCCCCGGTCCCGGCCCCGAGCGGCCGCAGCCCGGCATTGACCGCCGAGAGCACACCGAGGAGGGCGAGCGCTTTGGCATCGATGCCCCCGCGGGAGAGCTCGGCGAGGACAACGAGGATCAGCACCGGCAGGGTCGCCATGAACACGAACGGGGCATCGGCGGTATGCGCGGCTTCGCTCGGCGCGGGGTGCGCGAGGAGGGGCCAGCAGAACATGGCGAGGCCGAGGACGGTCGCGAGGCCGAGGACCAGCGCGGGCCGGAGGGTGACGCGGACCGCGCGGGGTGATGGGTTGAGGAAGTCGGTCATGCCGAAGCCTCGGACTCCGCGCGCGGCGGCAGCGGGGCGAGGCCGCGCTGCCGATGACAGGTTGCGGAGGCTGGCGAGCCACCGCCAACCCGCCGCTCGCCGAGCGAGACGGGGCGCAAGCCGGCACCACGCCGGCCAGGCCAAACACCGCCAGCGGGCGCGCCGGGGCGCTGAGCCGCACCGGGCCACGCGAACCCAGCCGTCCTCTGCCGACGAGCTGCCTGGCCCCTCATGCCAGCGCTTCCGCGACCTCGTCCACCGTCAGCCATCGCTCCGGTGCCAGGACCTTTGCCACCTGCGGCGCGAACGCCGGCGACGCGACGATCACCTCCTTCGTCGGGCCGTCCGCGACCACCTCTCCCTCGGCCATGACCACCACGCGGTGCGCCACCGTGGCCACGAACTCGACGTCGTGGGTTGCCAGCAGTACCGCGTGGCCCTGCGAGGCCAGCTCTCGCAGGGTCTCCGCGAAACGCCTCTTCGCGTGGTAGTCCAAGCCGCGGGTGGGCTCGTCGAGCAGCACGACCGGTGGGGCCGATGCCAGCTGGATCGCCAGCACCAGCGCCAGTCGCTGCCCCTCCGAGAGGTCGCCGGGGTGCGCTTCACCGGCGATTCCGGGGGCGAGCCGGTCCAGCAGGGCCCGGGCCGTGCCTGCCGGGACCTCCGATTCGGTGTCGGCCTGTGCGCACTCGGCGTCCACCGAATCGAGGTACAGCAGGTCGGCCGGGGTCTGCGGGACCAGTCCGACGCGCTGACGGGCCACTCGTGGCTTGAGCGACGCCGGATCCGCGCCACCGACGTCGACCTTCCCCGCCGACCTCGGACCGCTGCCCTGCACCGCCCAGAGAAGCGACGACTTGCCGGAGCCGTTGCGTCCCATCAGCGCGACCACTTCCCCCTGCCCGACGCGCAGGTCCACCCCGCGCACCGCCAGGACATCGCCGTATCGGACCACCACCCCTCTCACGTCCAGTGCTCGACCGGTCACCGAGAGAGTAGAACCCACCACCGACAATTTCCGATCGACGAGCGAGAGTCTGGTCCGCAAGGGCCCCGCGACCCGGCGAGCGTCCCGCACCGACAACGGCAGCGGCGACCACCCCGCCAGCCGCCCCAGTTCGGCGATCGGTGGCGCGATCGACGACGTCGCCAAGATCTCCGATGGCGGGCCGGACCGCACCGAACCGTCGCCCGGCACGTACAGCACCCGGTCCGCGTACTGCGCCACCCGCTCCATCCGGTGCTCCGCGACGACCACCGTCGTCCCGAGGTCGTGCACCAGCCGCGTGATCGCCGCCAGCACGTCCTCGGCCGCCGTCGGGTCGAGCGCCGACGTCGGTTCGTCGAGCACCACGACCGAAGGGTGCGCCGTCAGCACCGAACCGATCGCCACGCGCTGCTGCTGCCCGCCCGACAGAGTCCGAAGTGGACGGTTGCGCAGCTCCGCGATCCCCAGCAGGTCAAGGGTTTCCTCGACGCGCTTGCGCATGACGTCCGGCGCCACCGCGAGCTGCTCCATCGCATACGCCAGCTCCTCCTCGACGGTGTCGGTCACGAACCCCGAAAGCGGGTCCTGCCCGACGACCCCGACGACCGAAGCCAGCTCGCGCGGCGGATGAGACGCCGTGTCCAGCCCGCCCACCAGCACCCGGCCGGCCAGACGACCGCCCGTGAAGTGCGGGACGAGCCCGTTGATCGCCCCGAGAAAAGTCGACTTGCCGGCCCCTGTCGGCCCCGCTACCAGGCACAGCTCACCCTCCTCGACCAGCAGTGAGACGTCCGAAAGCACCGGCCGTGCAGCGTCCGGGTAGGTCACCGTGACCCGCGAGAACTCGATCATCGGACGACCTCCCGCGAAGCAGGCACCACGAACGCGGGCACCACCGCGACGAGCAGGGACACCACGTGGACCAAGGAAACCTCCGGCCACCGCAACGGGCTCAACGACGGGTACAGGTTCGCCGGATCGATCTGCGCGGAAACGAAGAGCGAAACGCACGACCCGATCCCGGCGAGCACGACCACCGTCTCCGGCCACCGCCACGGGTCCGGCCGGTACGCCGTCCGCCGCACGCGCCGCCCGCCGACGACGAACCCCACGACGGCCACCGCCAGCCCCACGGCCAGCAGCGGCACGCCGAGCCACGACGACGTCCCGTCGAGCACCCCGTAGACGCCGACGCACACGCCGACCAGCCCGAACAGGACGCAGGAAGCGATCAGCACCCGCACCCCGGGGCTCAGGTACGCCCGGCGCCCGTAGCCCCGGGAGTCCATCGCGGCCGCGAGCCGCAGCGACCGGTCCATCGCGTCCTCCAGCACCGGCACCACGATGCCCTTCACCGCCCGCAGCCCGCGAGTCCGCCCCGCCCGCAGTCGCCGGGCCCGCCGCACGCGCTGCACGCTCTCGACGAGCTGCGGCGCCACCGTCAGCGCGACCGTGACCGCCGTGCCCACCTCGTACAGCGCCCCGGGAACCGCCTTGAGCAGGCGTTTCGGGTTGGCCAGGGCGTTCGCCGCACCGACGCAGACGACCATCGTGGCCAGCCGCAGGCCGTCGTAGAACCCGCCGAGCAGCGCCTCCGCCGACGTCGGCCCGAGCAGGGACAACCCGGCGGTCAACGGGATCCGCGGCAGCGCGAGGAGCACGTGGCCGCCGTCCTCGCCGCCGACCAGGATCCGGAACAGCACGCGGGACGCGACGATCAGCGCGCCGACGTACGCGTACAGCCGGAACGCCAGCGCCCACGGCGCGTCACTCCGGCAGTTCGCGACGACGAACCCCGCGACGGCGATGACCAGGCCGAGCAGCAGCGGGTTCGTCGTCCGGCTCGCCGCGACGGCCAGCGCGAGCGCCCAGACCCACCAGGCGCCGGGGTGCAGCGCCCTACTGCGCACGCCGGCGGCGCATCGCGACGACCACGCCCGCACCGCCGACCAGCACGATCACGACGGCCCCGATGACCAGGCCCCAGGGGAACGAGCTGCCCTCGCTCGCCGGAGCAGGAGCCGGCGAAGCAGCCTGCCGCACCGGCGCCACCCGCGGCGGCGCCGGCATGTCGTTCGCCGACTTCGGCCGCGCGAACGCCCAGCCCTCGAAGCCACCGGACACCGGCTTGGACGTCTGCGCGCCCTCCTGGCTCGACTCCCACTGACCACCCGCCGAGGCGTGCCAGTAGCTCCAGTACGCCGTCGCCGACGGCATCCCCGCGCACGACTCGACGTCCGGCCCCGGCTTGCCGTCGATCCGGCAGGCCACGGCCAGGCCGTACTTCTGCGAACCGGCGACGTCCACGCCGGCCTCCTGCAGGGCCGCGATGCCGTTCGCGGGCGTGCCGGAGGCGCAGCGGATCAGCGGCTGCGGGCCCAGGTCGCCGAAGTCGACGACCACCGTGACCCCGCCGCCCTCGGCGCAGGAGCCCGCGGTCCCCGTCGCCGACGCGGGCGCGGCCCCGGCGAGGCAGGCGCCCAGCAGCACGGCACAGACAGCGGAGAAACGGGCGAAGCGCGCGGCGATCATGCAAGAACCTTAACCAGCGGCGGACGCGGTTCCGGCGCGACGAGCACCACACCTAGACTGCGGGCCGTGGGACAGCTCATCGCGGACGGACAGCTGCGCGTCGGCCTGATCGGTGCCGGCCCGTGGGCGACGACCATCCACGCGCCCGGCCTGGCGGATCACCCCGGCACGGCGCTGACCGCGGTCTGGGCCCGGCGGCCCGAGGCCGCGCAAACGCTTGCGGACACGCACTGCGCGGCCACCGCGAGCACCGTCGAAGAGCTGTTCGAGCAGGTCGACGCAGTCGCGCTGGCGGTTCCGCCGTCGATCCAGGCCGAGCTGGGCGTGCGCGCGGCCGAAGCCGGGAAGCACCTGATCCTCGAGAAGCCGATCGCCGCCGACCTCGCCGGTGCGCAGCGGCTGGCCGACGCCGTCGCGGCCGCTGACGTCGCCGCGCTCGTCGTGCTGACCTTGCGGTATTCGGCGCAGACCCAGGAGTGGCTCGCCGGGCTCGCCCAAGCGGGCGGCTGGGCCGGGGGCGGCGCGCGCTGGCTGTCCGGCGCCCTGCTCGGCGGCCAGTACGCAGCCTCGGAGTGGCGTCAGGACGACGGCGGCGCGCTGTTCGACATCGGCCCGCACGCGCTGGACATGCTGGACGCCGCGCTCGGCCCGATCACCGAGGTCGTGGCGGCCCGGCAGAGCCCCGGCGACCTCTGGCACCTGATGCTGGCGCACGAGAACGGCGTGGTCAGCACCGCGACGCTGTCGCTGCGGCTGCCGGTGCAGCCGACCGTCGTCGAGGTCGCCGTCTGGGGACAGCACGGTTATCGGACACTCGGGCGCAAACCGGGCTCGGCGCAGGAGTCCTACACCGCCCTGCTGGACGACTTCGCGGCGATGATCGCCAGCGGCACCACGACGCACCCCTGCGACGTCCGCCGTGGTCTGCACCTGCAGAACCTCCTCGAGCAGGCCCGGCGGCTGGCCGAGTAGTACACAGGCTCACATCGCGGGTTTACGTTGTGAAGTAAGGCTTCCTCACAAACTCCCCGAATTCATCCACAGGGTTGTCCACAGGCTCCACTGTGGACAGTGCGCCTCCCGACCGAACCACGGGAACCTTCGTCGCGCCACCGGAAAGATCACCGAATAGTGCGGTCCGCTCGGACTGCCGAGGTGATCTTGTGATGCGAAGGTGATCTTGGGAGGGCCAACGCGCATCGAAGTTTCTTGAGGGGATTCGAGAAGGGAGGCGCATGGAAACCCTGCTGCGCGCCTTCTGGGGGATGATTCCGGTTTCGGCCATCGCGCTGCCGTACGCGCTGCTCGGCTGGCCACTGCTCGCCGCGCGTCGCCGCCGAAGACTTCCCGCCCGCTACGCGACCGCGACGGCCGGCGTCGACAGCGCCGCGTTCCTCGTCGCATTCCTGGTGTTGTGCCTGGTCACAATGCCCGTCGGGTCTTCCGGCGAGAGCACGCTCGACCTCGTTCCCGGCGCCGACATCACCGCGGCCTTCGGCGACGACGGGTCGCTCTGGCAGGTGATCGGCAACGTCCTGCTGCTGTGCCCGCTCGGTGCGTTGCTGCCCTTGAGGATGCGGCGCCTGCGCACCCTGCTGCGGATCGCGCTGGCCGCGCTCGTCGCATCAGTGCTGGTGGAAGGTACGCAATATCTGATCCACACCGGCCGGGTGACCTCGACCGACGACGTCCTGCTGAACACGGCCGGCGCGACGCTCGGCGCGGCGCTGAGCCGCCGCGGCTGGCGGGCACTCGATCCGCCACCACCGGTGCCGGTGGCCATCCCGGCGCAACGCCGGACGGTCTGCGAGGCCCCGACGCTCCGGATGCGGGTCCCGCGCTCGGTCTGGGACACGCGGTACGCGGCCATCGCGCACCCCGACCGGCAGTAAACCGGTTGCCCGCCGTGCCAAGATGGCCGGGAAGAGTCCCTTTCGAGTCAAGGAATGACCGCCTATGCCTGGCGCCGCCTCCGGCGTCGGCCTCCGCTAGGCCCGACGCCCAGCGAACCACCCGCACTGAGCTGCGGTTCCTTGACGTGCTCTCGAAAGGGCCTCCACCAGCAATGTCTGCCATCCAGACGTATGTCCGCAAGACGGCGCCTCGCGGCCGTGAGACCGAGCGGATCGGGCCGTTCCTGGCCACCTACTCGCCGGACACCCCGCACCCGATGCTCAACTACGCGATCCCGGACGACGGCGCGCGGCCGTCGGCGGCCGAGATCGACGCGCTGACCGCGGCGTACCGGCGGCGGAGCCTGCTCCCGCGGCTGGAGTACTTCACCGACGTCGCCCCCGACCTGGAGAAACTCCTGGTCGGCGCGGGGTACGGGCTCGAACGGCGGGTCGCGCTGATGACCTGCGGGCCGGCCGGCCTGGTCGACCGGCCCGCGCCGGACGGCTACGTCGTCCGCGAACCGGTGTCCCGTGAGGACCACCGGCGGATGCGCACGGCGCAGAACCACGCGTACGGCGAGCCGGGCGAGGTCACCGACCAGGACGTCGACAAGGCGATGCAGGGCAAGGCGACGTCGGCGCTCGTAGAACACTTGGTCAGCGGCGAGATCGTCGGCGGCGGTATCGCCCTCGAGATCGTCGACGGCACCACCGAGATCGCCGGCATCGGCGTGCTCGGCACCCACCGCGGGCGCGGGCTCGCGGCGGCGATCACGGCGTTCCTGACCAGGGAAGCCTTCACGAAAGGCGCGCACACCGCGTTCCTGACCCCGGGTGACGGCGAGATCCAGCGCATCTACGCCCGGGTCGGCTACCGACCGGCCGGGGAGTGCGTGCACCTCTCTTTGAGCTAGTCGTTCAAGCGGCCGGAGCGGCCACGCTTCACGTCGCTCCGGCGCTTCTTCGACGCCAGGCGGCGCTCCTTCGAACCGCGAGACGGCTTCGTGGGGCGCCGCTTGGCCGGCGGCGGGGCCGACGCGTCGAGCAGCAGGTTCGTCAGGCGGCCGCGCGCGGCTTCACGGTTCTGCAGCTGGGAGCGGTGTTCGCTCGCCGCGATCGTCAGGACGCCGTCGACCAGCCGGGCGCCGAGCCCGGCCAGTACCCGGTCCCGCAGGTGTTCCGGGATCGACGGCGAACCGGCGACGTCGAAGGACAGCTCGACCCGCGAATCCGTGGTGTTGACGCCCTGGCCGCCCGGGCCGGACGACCGCGAAAAGCGCTCGTTCAGCTCGGCTCCCGGGATCGTGAACCGGGAGCCGATCACCACGTCTCCGGCTGCCATGACACCAGTGTGACAGCCGCGATCAACCGCGTTTCAGAAGCGCGGGTGGTCGCCCGAAAGGACGGCGCGCGGGCCGTCGACGTCGTCGGCGGGCTGGACGTCGCCGAGCACCCACGCCGGCACGTGCCGCGCGGTCAGCATGGCCAGCGCCCGGTCGACGTCCTCGGCACCGACGATCGCGACCATGCCGACGCCCATGTTGAAGGTCTTCTCCAGCTCGGCCCGCTCGACCTTGCCGCGCTGGCCGATCAGCGCGAACACCGACGCCGGCGACCAGGTGCCGCGCTCGAGCCGGGCGACCAGGCCACGCGGCATGACGCGGGCCAGGTTCGCCTCCAGGCCACCGCCGGTGATGTGCGCGAACGTCCGGACCTCGGTCTCGGCCGCGAGCGCCAGGCAGTCCTTGGCGTAGATCCGCGTCGGCTCCAGCAGCTCCTCGCCGAGGGTGCGGCCGAACTCCTCGACGTGCCCGCCGAGCGGCATCCGCGCGATGTCCAGCAGCACGTGCCGGGCCAGGGAGTAGCCGTTCGAGTGCAGGCCCGACGAGCCGAGCGCGAGCACGACGTCGCCCGGGCGGACCTTCTCCGGCGAGAGCAGCTGGGACGCCTCGACGACGCCGACGCCGGTGGCCGACATGTCGTAGTCGTGCTCGCCCATCAGGCCGGGGTGCTCGGCGGTCTCGCCGCCCAGCAGCGCGCAGCCGGCCTGGACGCAGCCTTCGGCGATGCCGCCGACCAGCGCGGCGATCTTCTCCGGGTGCACCTTGCCGACGGCGATGTAGTCCTGCAGGAACAGCGGCTCGGCGCCGGTCACGACGAGGTCGTCGACGACCATGGCGACCAGGTCGATGCCGACCGTGTCGTGCTTGTCCAGCGCCTGCGCGACCGCGATCTTGGTGCCGACGCCGTCGGTCGAGGACGCGAGCACCGGTTCCTTCCACTTGTCGAGCTTCAGGGAGAAGAGCCCGGCGAAACCGCCGACGCCACCCATCACCTCGGGGCGCGTGGCCCGCTCGGCGTGCGGTTTGAGCAGCTCGACGGCTTGGTCGCCGGCGTCGATGCTGACCCCGGCGGCTGCGTACGTGGCGCTCGTGGACTCGCTCACGGTGGAAGGACTCCCTACTGGAAGGAACTGCTAGGGACGCCGGACGGCGTCTTCGGCACCGTACCCGGCGGAGCTGACCGGGGTCGCCGCGCCATTGACCGAGTCGAGGCTTTCGAGCAGGTGCTTCCCGATCAGCGCGTCCTCCGGCAGCGGGATGGGGTACTCGCCGGAGAAGCACGCCGTGCACAGCCGCGATTTCGGCTGTTCCGTGGACGCGACCAGGCCGTCCAGGGAAATGTAGCCCAGGGAGTCGGCTCCGATCGAGCGCCGGATGCCGTCGAGGTCGACGCCGTTCGCGACGAGCTCGGCCCGCGACGCGAAGTCGATGCCGTAGAAGCACGGCCAGCGCACGGGCGGCGACGCGATCCGGACGTGCACCTCGAGCGCGCCGGCCTCCCGCAGCATCCGGACGAGCGCGCGCTGGGTGTTTCCGCGGACGATGGAGTCGTCCACCACGACCAAGCGCTTGCCGCGGATGACGTCGCGCAGCGGGTTCAGCTTGAGCCGGATGCCCAGCTGGCGGATGGTCTGCGACGGCTGGATGAACGTGCGCCCGACATAGGCGTTCTTCACCAGGCCTGTGCCGTAGGGGATGCCGGAGCCCTGGGCATAACCGATGGCGGCCGGTGTGCCGGACTCCGGCACCGGCATCACCAAGTCGGCCTCGACCGGCTGCTCGTGCGCCAGGCGGCGGCCGATCTCGACGCGGGTGGCGTGCACGCCACGGCCGGCGATCGTGGTGTCGGGGCGGGCGAGGTAGACGTACTCGAAGACGCAGCCCTTGGGGTCCGGGCTCGCGAACCGGGAGGAGCGCAGGCCCTCGGCGTCGATGGCGATGAGCTCGCCGGGCTCGACCTCGCGGACGAAGGACGCGCCCACGATGTCGAGGCCCGCCGTCTCGCTCGAGACGACCCAGCCCCGCTCGAGCCGGCCGAGCACGAGCGGGTGCACGCCGTGCGGATCACGCGCCGCGTAAAGCGTGTTTTCATCGGCGAAGACCAGGCAGAAGGCACCCTTGAGCGTGGGCAGCAGCTCCATCGCGGCGGCTTCGATGCCCTTGTCGGCGGCGTTCGCCGCGAGCAGGCCGCAGATCAGGTCCGAGTCGCTCGACGAGCCGGTCAGGCCCGCGTGCGGCTTGAGCCCGGCGGCGATGGTGCGCTCGCGCAGCTCCGCCGTGTTGACGAGGTTGCCGTTGTGCGCGAAGGAAAGGCCGCTGCCGGTCTCCGTGGTGCGGAAGATCGGCTGGGCGTTCTCCCAGATGGTGGCGCCGGTGGTCGAGTACCGGCAGTGCCCGACGGCGATGTGGCCCTGCAGCGACTGCAGGATCTGTTCGTCGAACACCTGGCTGACCAGGCCGAGGTCCTTGAAGACCACGATCTGCGAGCCATCGGAGACGGAGATGCCGGCGGCCTCCTGGCCCCGGTGCTGCAGGGCGTAGAGGCCGTAGTAGGTCAGCTTCGCGACTTCTTCCCCGGGAGCCCAGACGCCGAAGACGCCACACTCCTCACGGGGTTCCGGTTCGGGCTGGTCGGACACGACTTGCGGGTCGGAAACCACCGAGGAGCTCCTGGGAAGACGTGGTCAGGCCGGTTTCAGTGTAGACGGTGCGGACATGAGTCAGGCCCCGCCCGACGTGGTACTGACCACTTCGGACAGGGCCTGAAGTCTTCATGTCTAGCAAGCATCCGGCAGCGCGAGGATCTCCGTCAGCACCTGGGCGCCTTCACCGCGGCGGCGCCACAACCAGCGCTCCGGTTCGAAGATGTTCTCTTCGGTGCCGGGCATCCGGGTCGCCTCGACGTCGTCTTCGGCATTGAGCCGGACCACGTCCACCACGTCATCGTGCACTCGCACGCCGACGACGGCGAGCACTTCACCGCGCTCGTCGGCGGGGTGGACGAACTGGTAGCCGCGAGCCACCAGTTCCTGCAGTCCGGTTTCGATGTCGAAGACGGGGGCGACGGCCTCAGCCGAGGACATCGTCGAACTCACCGTCCTTGGCGCCGGCCAGGAAGGCCGCCATCTCCGCGCGCGTGTAGACGAGCGCCGGGCCGGTCGGGAAGCGCGAGTTGCGCATCGCGATCTCGCCGGTGACCAGCGGTGCGACCTCGACGCAGTTGCCGACCGAACCGCTGTAGCTTGCCTTGCGCCATGCGGCCCCGGACAGCCGATCGGCCGGGATGCCGTTCTCGAATCGCTCAGCCATGGTCCCACCTCTCGATGCGGAAAAGCTTCCGGGCAGCGCATCTGCATGTGCATTTGCCCGCGTATCGGAGGCTAGCACGTGTGCTTGCAACGGTAAATGCACGTGCAGAATTTCTTGCAAAGTTCTCGGACGGTAAGAGATCACCAGGTCACGGTTAACCTAACGGGTGATACTTAGGGCCCCTAATGGGTTAACAACTACGAGTAGTTACCGCTCATCGGGGCATGATCGAGAGCCACCAGCGGGCCGCGGAAACCGACGGTGACCATTCACCGGACACACGTCGGCCCCGGCGAGCCGGTTCACCAGGGACGTTCTCAGATCTCCGCGCGCCGCTTCGCCAGCAGGGCGCGGCTCCGCTCCGGCGTCTCGGCGTCGACCGCCAGCATGTCCAGCGAGCGGCTGTACTTCTCGATTTCTTCGCGCTTCTCGATGTAGTGCGCGCCGGTCAGGTACTCGACGTACGCGATGTTCGGCAGTTCCGGTTCGCCGAACCTCAGCAGCGAGAACGCGTGCTCCGCGGACAGCCCGCTGCGCGTGTACGGCAGGACCTGGACCGATACGTGCGGCAGCGCGCTCATCTCCAGCAGGTATTCGATCTGCTGCTTGAGCACCCGCATCCCGCCGATCGGCCGGTACAGGACGGACTCGTCGAGCACCATCCACACCCGGGGCGCGTCCGGCCTGCTGAACATCTTCTGCCGGCGCATGCGCAGCGCGACCAGCTGGTCGACGCGCTCGTCGGCCATCTCCGGGCGGCCGTGGCTGAAGATCGCCCGCGCGTACCCCTCGATCTGCAGCAGCCCCGAGACGTACAGCGGCTCCCAGATCTGGATTCGCGCGGCGGCTTCTTCGAGGCCGACGAGGTCGGTGAACCAGTTCGGCATCGTGTCGCCGAAGCGCCGCCACCAGCCCGGCTCGTTCGACTGCTTGACCATCTCGAGGAACGTCTGGCGCTCGGTCGAGTCCTCGACGCCGTACATCGTCAGCAGGTCGGTGACGTCGCGTTCCTTGAAGCCGACCCGGCCCAGTTCCAGGCGGCTGATCTTCGATTCGGACCCGCGGATGTTGTACCCGGCCTGCTGGCGGGTGATGCCGGCCTCTTCACGGAGCCGCCTCAGCTGCGAGCCCAGGATCATGCGGCGCGCAGTGGGGCCGATGTTCTGTTCTCCTGCGGACGCGTTCACCGCGTTCATTACCGGACCTTCCGCGCTCACGTCACCAGGGGGTTCTAGCCCGACTACCGAAAGTACACGTTAACCCGTCCTGCGCAAAGAGGTGACCCGGTTTACCCCATGCGCGCGTCGGCCTACTCTACGTAGAGTACGAGACTTTCGACACAGAACTTGCGAGGTTCAACATGCCCGACGCCGCGACCCGGACCGAACGAGTTCCCGTGGGGGTCGACCCGACCCGAGCGAGCATCGCGCGCGTGTACGACGCCTTCCTGCTCGGGAAGGACAACTACGAGATCGACCGGGAGGTCCTGCACAAGGTGCAGCAGGCCGCGCCGGAGGCACAGGACCTCGCGTTCGAAAACCGTGGTTTCCTCATCCGGGCGTGCCGGTTCCTCGCCAGCCAGACCGGCATCACGCAGTTCCTCGACCTCGGCTCCGGCCTCCCGACCGCCGAGAACACCCACCAGGTCGTCCAGCGGATCAACCCGGAGACCAAGGTCGTCTACGTCGACAACGACCCCGTGGTCCTCGCCCACGGCCGCGCGCTGCTCGAAGAGAACGAGCACACCCACTTCGTCGCGGAGGACATCTTCGAGCCGCAGCGGATCCTCCAGAACGAGGTCGTCCGCGAGCACATCGACTTCACGCAGCCGCTCGTACTGCTGCAGATGGGCACCCTGCACCACTTCAAGGGCGACCACGACCGGCCGGCCGAGATCATGCGGGAGTACGTCGACGCGCTGCCGTCCGGCTCCTTCGTCGGGCTCAGCCACTTCTCCGACCCCGAGAACGAGGACTCCGCGACCGCGCGCCGCATGGAGGACTTCTTCCTGCACAGCCCGATGGGATCCGGCACGTTCCGGACGCAGAAGGAGATCGAGGGGCTGTTCGCCGGCCTCGAAATGGTCGATCCCGGCGTGACGCTGTGCGCCGACTGGTGGCCGGACGGCCCGCGGCTCAAGGAGCTCAACGTCGCGCAGCGGACCATCTCCGGCGGCGTCGGCCGCAAGCCGTAGGCACCCCGTCCGTCACAGGCGGACGATGGGGAGCCAGTGGGAAAGGTCGGCCCGGGTGCCCGACGCGGACACCCGGCCGTCCGCCACCGCCGTGGTCCAGTCCAGCCGGCCGGTGGCCAGTTCCAGCCACGTGCGCGGGTCGGTCTCGATCACGTTCGGCGGCGTGCCGCGGGTGTGCCGCGGGCCGTCCACGCACTGCACCGCCGCGAACGGCGGCACGCGGACCTCGACCGTGCGGCCCGGCGCGTCGGCCGCGAGCGCGCGCAGGCTGAGCCGGACCGCCGCGGCCAGCTCCGGTCGCGCCGGATCCGGCGCGTCGCCTTGCAGCCACGCGGAAATCGCCAGCACCGCCGCACGTAACTGTCCGGGGTCGACCGAACGCGAAGAGGCCATGGGCAAACAGTAGAGTGGCGCACCAAGAGTTTTCAGGCACACCCGAGAACGTGGGGATGAGATGGCGCAGCGGGACGAGGCGGATCGGATGGTTTCGCAGCAGCCCACCGGAAGCGGGCCCGATCGCCCCGGCAAGCACAGCAAGCACAACCGGGCCGCGCGGCGCGGCGGTCAGCAGGCCAGGCGCTCCGGCAAGCACGGCACACCCGAGATCACCGCGGAGATGCGGGCGAACGCCCGCGCCAACCCCGACAGCTGGCTCTACGTCATCGACGAGGCCTTCGACCCGAACGGCCCGGTGCCGTCGTGGGCGGTCGTCGGGGCCTACCCGGTGAACGGCGCGGGCGACGTCGTCGCCGACTTCCACCCCAACGACCGCTACCGGCCCTCGCCCAAGGCGCTCGGCTTCCCGGAGCCGTCGAACGACCTCGAGCAGCTGCTGCAGCTCGTCCGCACCGAGCACCGGCCGCCGTCGGACCTGCCGAAGGTCGTCCTCGACTCGACGCTGTTCGTCTACGCCATGTCACCGGTGCAGCGCACCGTGATCGGCTTCCACAACACCGACGGCCGGGTCATGGTGCCGGCCTACACCCGCAAGGCGCTGGTGCCGCGCGAGTGGCCGCACGCCCGCGCCGTGGTCGGCCGCGACATCGTCAGCCTGCTCGGCGGGCACCCCGTCGCGATCAACCCGCACGACCTGATCACGGCCGTCGTCCCGGCCGAGCACCTGCTGAAGGCGCTGGCCGACGAACAGCGCTGACCTGCGGTTTTAACTCCATCGGGTGACCACCCGAGTCGCCGATCCGGCGACTCGGGTGCATGGTGAGGCTGGAAAAGACTCACGAGACCGGTGGGGAGCATGAGGGTGAACCGTCTACTGCTACCCCTGGCCGCCGCCGTCCTGCTCGTCGCCGGACAGGCGCCGGCGACGGCCGCGGACATCTACGCGGACGCCGAGGACCACTACGCCGGTTCGCAGATCGCCAAGGTCGAAGGCGTCGATGCGGCACCCGGCGTCCAGTACGCGACCGACGACCAGCAGCTCGGGCACGACGTCAGCGGCCACCAAGGCCCGGTCGACTGGCCCGGGGCCGCGCGGACGGGCGCGAAGTTCGTCTACGTCAAGGCGACCGAGGGCACCGGGTTCGTCAACCCGCAGTTCGCCCAGCAGTACAACGGGTCCTACGAAGCCGGCCTGATCCGCGGCGCCTACCACTTCGCCCGGCCGGACGTCTCCGACGGCGCGTCGCAGGCGCGGTACTTCCTCGCCCACGGCGGCGGCTGGTCGGCCGACGGCCGGACCCTGCCCGGCGCGCTCGACGCGGAGTACAACCCGTACGGCGAAACCTGCTACGGCAAGGACGCCGCCGGGATGGTCCGCTGGATCAGCGACTTTTCCGAGACCTACCGCGCGGCCACCGGCCGCTACCCGACGATCTACACGTCGACGAGCTGGTGGAAGCGCTGCACCGCGAACAACGGCGGTTTCGGCGGGAATCCGTTGTGGATCGCCCGCTACAACACGTTTATCGGCGAGCTGCCCGCCGGCTGGAGCATCCACACGATCTGGCAGTTCGCCGACCGCGGTTCCCTGCCCGGCGACCAGAACTGGTTCAACGGCCCGGCCGACCGGTTGCAGGCCCTCGCGCTGGGCTGAACGGCCCACCGGTCGAGTAATAGGTGTTAACCAGTCACCAATTGAAGATCGACTTCCCGGGAAAATCACCCACGCGTATACCCAATTTCACGGAACTGAGTGACAAACGGGCATCTCGTCCTCACAATCGTGCACGGGCGGCTACCTGCAGTAAGCCGTCCTCAGCGAGGGTATCTGTGAAGGGATTCAACGATGTCCACTTCCCGAAGAGGGCGGCTGATCGCCGCCCTGGTCGTCCCGGCCACGCTGCTCCTGCTCGGCAGCACCGCCCAGGCGACGACCTTCTCCCCCGAAGTCGACCCCGTGGCCGCGATCAACGCGGACATCGCACAGCACAACCACGAACTGGGGTCGCAGATCCGGCGCGTCGAAGGTGACAAGTCGACCCCGGACACGCAGAAGGCGGCGCAGCAGCCGCAGCCCGGCCAGGCCATCCCGGGCCAGGTGCTGGCCACCGTGGCCGGCATGGACGTCGCGAGCTACCAGGGCAACGTCGACTGGGCGAGCTGGTGGAACCAGGGCAAGCGGTTCGTCTGGACCAAGGCCACGGAGAGCACCAGCTACACGAACCCGTACTTCGCCCAGCAGTACAACGGCTCCTACAACCAGGGCTTCATCCGCGGCGCCTACCACTTCGCGACCCCGAACACGGCGAGCGGCGCGGCACAGGCGCGGTACTTCGTCGCCCACGGCGGCGGCTGGTCGAAGGACGGCAGGACGCTGCCCGGGGCGCTGGACATGGAGTACAACCCGTACGGCGCGACCTGCTACGGGCTGACCAAGGCCGGGATGACGTCGTGGATCCTCGACTTCCACGACACCTACCACTCCCTCACCGGCCGCTACCCGGTGATCTACACGTCGACGAGCTGGTGGAGCAGCTGCGTGAGCGGTGACTTCTCCAGCACGGCCCCGCTGTGGGTCGCGCGGTACGCGTCGTCGGTCGGCACCCTGCCCTACAACTGGGGCTTCTACACCGTCTGGCAGTACACCTCGAGCCCGCTCGACCAGGACACCTTCAACGGTGCCTACGACCGGCTCCAGGCCCTCGCCAACGGCTGACCCGCACCCCGGCTCCCGGATCGTGACGACTGTGACAACCGGGGCTCCGCCCCGGGCCGGGGGCTCCGCCACCCGGAACCCCCGAAACGCAGTTTCGCGTCGTCGCGCCCGGGAGCCGGTTTCATGCCGTACCGTCCGAGCTTGCAGAATGCTGCTCACCACGTCCTGGGGGAACCACACGGGCCTTGCGGACGTCGGAAGCGCACGAACACCCAGCGCCCGGAAGGCATGAAAGATGACTTACCCGCCTCAGCCGGGCCAGCCCGGCCAGCCCGACCCGTACGGCCAGCAGCCCCAGTCCGGTGGCTTCCAGCAGCCGTACCCGCAGCAGGGTGGGTGGGACCCCAACCAGCAGCAACAGCAGCAGCCGTACCCGACGCAGCAGTACCCGCAGGGCTGGGACCCGAACCAGCAGCAGCAGGGCTACCCGTCGGGCGGGTTCCCGGCGGGCCAGCCGCCGCAGTGGGGTGACCCGAACGCCCAGCAGCAGCAGGCGTGGGCGGACCCGAACGCGCAGCAGTACGGCCAGCAGGCCTGGGACCCGAACCAGGGTGGCCAGATGTCGGGCTGGGACCAGTCCGGGGGCTACGGCCAGGGCTTCGGCGGGCCGCCGGCGCCGCCGAAGCAGGGCAAGACCGGGCTGTGGATCGCCATCGGTGCCGTGGTCGTCCTGCTCGCCGCCGTGGGCATCACCGGTTTCGTCGCGCCCGGTTTCTTCCTGTCGAAGGACAACAACACCGCGGCTCCGCCGGCGTCGAGCACGTCCGCCAAGCCGTCGACGCCGAAGACGACCCCGCGGAAGTCGACCACGCCGACCACGAAGCCGTCTTCGCCGAGTGGTTCGGGCGCGGGCGCCAAGGTGGTGCTGCAGGGCTTCATCGACAAGCTGAACGCGGGCGACACCGCCAGCGCGCTCGCGCTGGGCTGCTCGGACTCCAAGGACCTGCTCGACTCGTGGCTCAAGACGTTCCTCAAGCCGCCGCTGCAGCTGGAGCTCGGCGAGGTGCCGGACGACGAGTTCCTCGTCGAGGGCCAGGTCACCGGGACGTCCGCGGGCAAGAACGTCAAGGGCACGCTGAGCGCGACGAACTTCGACGACAAGGGCTTCTGCGTCAGCACGATGCTGGTGTCCTGACCCGGTGAAGCTGTGGCGATCGCCGCTGGCGTGGACGTTCCTCGCGTCGGTGGTGCTGCTGGCGGGGGTGGGCGGCTGGTTGCTGGCCGACCCCGCCACCAGCCGCAGTGACGCGCTGAAGACCGGCGGCCTCGCCGGCGGCGCGATCGTGGCGCTGTACGCGCTGTGGCTGAACGACCGGCGCCGCCGGGTCGAGGAACGCCGCCAGGACATCGAGCGGCAGCGGCACGAACTCGAGTCGCAGCGCGCCGAGCTGGACCGCGAACGGGTGGCCGACGAGCGGTTCGCGAAGGCGGTCGAGCTGCTCGGGCACGCGGCCGACCAGGTGCGCGTGGGAGCGATGCACGCGTTGGCGGGGCTGGCGCGCAGCCGGCCGGCGTACACGCAGACCGTGCTGGACGTGCTGTGTTCATACCTGCGACGGCCCTTCGACGTCGAGGAAGACGTCAAGCCGGAACCGGATCCGGACCGGGAGCGCGAGCTCACGGTCCGGCTCACGGCGCAGCGGCTGATCACCGAGCTCCTGCCGGCGCGGGACGCCGACGGCCCCGCGTACGACCTCGACCTGACCAGCGCGACGCTGGAGTACTTCGACCTTTCCGGCAAGCTCGTCGGCGGACTCCTGCTGCGGCGCGCTTCCTTGCGCAGCAGCACCAACCTCAGCGGCTGCCGCTTCAAGGGCCGGGTCTACTTCACCGCCGCGGGCACCGGTTCGGGCCGGTTGCTGGGCTACTTCCGGTGCCGTGGCGCGGTTTTCGAAAGTCACGCGTGGTTCAGCGGAACGACTTTCGCCGAGGGCGTCGAGTTCACGGACACGACGTTCGCCGGGAGGACGACCTTCAAGGACGCGAAGTTCGAGAAGGACGCCGAGTTCACCGGCGTGGCCGTGACCTGCGAAATCGACCTGCGGCGGACGCGCTTCGAGGGCCAGACCGACTTGCGGTTCGCGTCGCTGCCGGACTCGGTTTCGCTGTACAACACGCGCGTCCGGTCCGAAAAGGACGTTCGGCTCCCGGCTGGGTGGAAGCAAGAAGAGCTTCGCGACGGCGAATCCCGGATCGTCGCCGAAACCGGTTAGAGCACCAGGACGAGCTTGCCGCGGGCGCGTCCCGACTGGCTCAGCTCGACGGCCGCACGCCAGTCTTCGAGCGGGAACGTGCGTGCCACGGGGACGGAGAAGCGCCCTTCGGCGGCCAATTGCGCGTACTCGCCGATCACTTCGGGGCGCACCACGCCTTCCCCACCGGGACCGCTGAACCGCACGCCCAGCTCGCGTGCCGCGGCGAAGTCGCTGAGGGTCAGCACATGCTTCGGCGTCTCGACCGTGGCCACGAGCCGCGGCAGCGCGCCGCTGACCGGCGCGGCGTCGAGGGCGAGATCCACCGGCCCGCCCGCGAGTTCCCGGACGCGCTCGGCCATGCCGTCGCCGTACCCGGTGACTTCGGCGCCGATCGCGCGCAAGGCGTCGGCATGGGTTTCCCCGGCGGTGGCGATGACGCGGGCCCCGCGTCCGACGGCGATCTGCGTCGCGGCGTAGCCGACGGTCGTGCCCGCGCCGTGGACGAGGACGGTCGCGCCCGCGTGCACGCCGAGGGTGTCCACGCCCCGGTAAGCCGTCTCGACGGCCATCGGCAGGGCCGCGGCTCGTACCGGGTCAAGCTGCGGGGGTCGCTCGAACCAGACTTCGAGGAGCGCTTGGCCGGAGGCTCCGGCGGTCGGGCCGGTGAAGGGCGCCGGGCCGAGGACGTCGGCACCGATCTCGATGCCGGTCACGCCGTCACCGAGGGCGTCGACCGTGCCGGCCACCTCGAGCCCGACGCCGCGTGGCAGGTCGCCGGCGAAGAGCTGGTCGCAGAGGGCCCAGTCGGCCGGGTTGAGCCCGCAGGCCTGGACGTCGACCCGGATCTGGCCTGGTCCAGGGGTGGGTGGCTCGGCTTCTTCGAGGGTCAGGACGCCGAGCGGAGCGCCGTACTCGTGGAACCGGAGGGTGCGCATGGAGTCTCCTCAGGAAGTGATGACAACAGATGCTGTCGTCACTCACGCTACCAGAGTGACGACAGCATCTGCTGTCGCTAAGCTGGCGGGTATGGCTCGCTGGGAAGGCAACGCACGCGGCCGGCTCGAGCAGGCGGCCCTGGACCTGTTCACCGAGCAGGGCTACGACCGCACAACGGTCGCCCAGATCGCGCGGCGCGCGAATCTCACGGAGAGGTCGTTCTACCGCTGGTTCAGCGACAAGCGCGAGGTCCTGTTCGGCGACGACGAGCTGGTCTCACGGTTCACCGCCGAGATCGCGGCGGTTCCCGCGGGGACGGGTGCGTTGCCGACGCTGCTGGCGGCGTTCGCGAGCGCACCGGAGGTGTTCCGGCCACGCGCTTTCCTCCGCGAGCGAGCGGCGGTGGTCGCGGCGAACCCGCCGTTGCGGGAACGCGAGCTGATCAAGGCGACGAACCTGTCGGCGGCGCTGGTGTCGGCGTTGGCGGAGCGGGGCTGCGACCCGCAGACGGCGCGGCTGGCGACGGATGTCGGGTTGGCTGTGCTGCGGTTGGCTAGTGCGCGGTGGGTGGCTGATGAGAACGCCGACTTCCGCCGGCTTCTTGCGGAGGGGGCGACGGACCTGCTGACGATTGCCTCCGACGTCGGCTGAGCCCCCGCCCTTCCGGCGGTTTCTAGCGGTCGTTGCAACACTGCTGTTGATGGGCGGTGTTGAGTAAGTGTGTCATGCGTTCGGCGGGGCTTTCCCAGTCGAGGGTCTGGCGGGGGCGGTCGTTGAGTTCGATCGCGACGGCGTCGAGGTGCCCGGCGGCGTGGACGGCGAGGTCGGTGCTTTTGGGGAAGTACTGGCGCAGCAGGCCGTTGGTGTTCTCGTTGGAGCCGCGTTGCCAGGGTGCGTGCGGGTCGCAGAAGTAGACCGGCATCCCGGT